>JAZADA010000378.1:0-11939 GCA_036124135.1 Planctomycetota bacterium
GGCCGTCTTGGTTCGATGTTTCACGTAGATCAGTCCCTCGGCATCGACGGCGACACCATGGGTATCCTGCCACTTGATGTGATCCGGTACCTGCATGGTATCGTGATGGACCTCGTAACGATGGCCCTCGGGGCCGACCACCTTTGGCTTGGCACCAGTCTTGTCGGTGGCACCCAGGATGGCGGGGGCCACGCCGGAAGCAAGCATGGTGCTGGCTGCTGTGGACTTGAGAAAAACACGTCGCGTGGATCGTGAGTTGGTCATGAAATGATTCCCGGCAAGTGCATTGATGATGATTCCCTGTGGACTCAGGAATCGTAGCACGGTTGCCCGTAAATGGAACCATGTGTTACGTGATTCCGGGTGACTTGTTTGTTGACTTCGAGAGGTTCTGCCTAGTCGTTGCCGTAAATCTCAACAACAGGTTCCAGCTCGACGGGTTCGTCGAGTGGAAAGATGGGGCGCGGAGCTAGGGTGTGTCCCAGGCTCAGCAGGTTGGCACTGGTGGCTCCCGGAGCATCCACGTTGAGCAGCAATCCACACCAGTCGGCGAACATATGCGGCTCGCAGTGTGGCGATTTTACGACCACCGCATCAAATCGCCTGGGGTCGAGACCATGGGCATGGAAGAGTGCTCGATCAAACAGGCTCACGGGTCGGCTCGTGACCATCCAGGTGACCTGGCCTGCCGTGATGACTGCGGAGGGTCCCGCTTGCCAGTGATGCCCAAAGGTCTCACTGCGAAAGTTACCGTCAGAGAGCATGCGGACCGTGCCCTCCACGGGGAGTGGTGTAAATCGTCCCGGGTCCTGGTTACCGCCAAGCGTGATACGAACCGTTCCACCAATACCAGCTGCCTGGGACGCTCGCACGGCCGGTGCGTCGACGACAGGTGCCAGGATCGTACCGGTGTAGCCAGCTGACAGGAAAGCAGCGGCGATGGCATTACTGTCTCCCGAGGCACCTGAACTGGTGGCATCCGCGGCATCGGTCATGATCACCGTCCCTGTTGCCTCACCAGCCTGTCGTACCGCCTCGGCCAGGGGGACCAGGGGGACCTGCATCTGCTCATGATGTTGCCAGAACAACTCGGCCAACTCCCGTGCTAATTCAGTGGCTTTGTGGACATCACCATCAGTCACGACCAGGCTATTGCTTCTCAGTTCAGGGACATCGGTAAAGGGATTACCAATCATCATGCCAGCAGCCAGTCCCACGTCGGAGGATTCGAGCTGCTGGCAGAGGTCAATACACTTTCCAAAGAGACCAGATGCGGTGATCAGTTCATCGCCTCGAACGAGAGCCGGTATTTTGACTCGGGCGGTGACTGGCTTTACCTCGTCACGAAGAATTCGCAGCAATAGCTGGGCGGCGCGTTTGCCAGTTGACCCCATGTCGATATGTGGATAAGTGTGGTAGAGCACGATCGCATCGCTGCTGGCGATCATGCGATCGGTGAGGATTCCATGGAGATCGAGCGAGACCACGAGCGGTACGTCCGGTCCGAGGATCTGGCGGGCTTCCTGGAGCAGGTAGCCTTCCGGGTCGGATTCTCCTTCCGCGGACATGGCTCCGTGCAGGCAAAAGTAAGCAGCGTCGACCTGGTCGTTGTCCCGGATGGACTGGAGTAGTTCGTGCGAGAGTTCCTGCCAATCGGAATCACGCAGGGTACCGCCGGAAGTAATGGCTCCGGCACCCATCGTGGGGACCAGTTCTATGTCTTCCTCGGCTTCGAAGACCGAGAGTGCCCCGCCAATTTCATCGTCAAGAGATCGATGGTGATCCAGCCAGGCGTGGCCTCGGCCGATTACAAAATCCTTGATCGTGCTGGGCACAGGATTGAACGAGGAGACTTCCTGTGTACAGGAAAAAATCAGGATGCGTGCCATCAGTTGCCCCCCGGGCCGAGAAGGCGATGATTCCAGGACCGGTCGAAGTAGAGCTCGTGCAGGTGACCATCCTGTCCGCGGTAAACATAGTATCTCGATCCATTGAACTTCAGGACCATTCCTGTCGGGTTGGAGGTGACGGGAGGTGCTCCGGCGAGTTCTGTCAGGTTGCTTACTTTCCAGGAACCTTCCTGGAAGGTGGCTTCCAGCAGGTGTCCATCCGAGTTCCGGTAGGCCAGGTAATATTGATTTCGCTCACCGTCCTGGACCAGGACGAGGTTCCCGACCACGGATGGCAGCGTTTCGCCGATGGTCTCTATTTCGTGGTAACGTTTCCCGGCGCGCCATACCTGGACAAGCCGGTTGCGTCCCTCGTCGTATTCACGATAGTCGGGGTCAAGTCGTGCATGGTAACGAAAGACAAAAGGTTCATGAATGGGCCATTTTTCAGCGACCTGGTAAATAAGGCGTCTCCTGCCGCCCACGTTAACTCCGACCGGCTGCCCCTTTGCTGGTAGTCGATGATAGATCCGGTGCGACCAGCTACGTTGACCATTGGCAGCAGCTTCCCTGGAAAGAGTCTGTTCACAGGGGACACCAAAAATCGTTCGGTAGTTGACATGGAGCGCACCTGGTGTGCTTGTGATGACAACGTCGCTGGCCGGTCGCGGTATAAACGGCAAGGGATGGTGATGCCAGGCTTCGTCGTACCAGAGCTCATGGATCATGGAATCCTGGTCCACGTAGACGATGTGCGGCACGCCATCGACCACGGTTACCGAGGGATCGCAGCGGGCCACTGGTTGTGCCAGCAGTTCGGTCAGGTTCGTGTGTTGCCAGGCAGCATCCTTGGCACCGGCGGCCGGCAGCAATAAATCGTGGAGATGATCATCATCCCCGCGGTAGAGCAGATGTCGCTCGCCCGCGGCCAGCGTGTAGGCGCTTGGATGCCCGGCGGCAGGAGGTGCCGTCGACGGAAGTGAAATCATTGTACTGGTTACCGTGCTGGCATCGGCAGGGCAGATCAACTCATGCAGTTGACCCTTTTCGGTACGGTAGACTATCTGCCGGCTTCCATCCGCTGCTTCGGTGAGCGCCACGCGATCGTTATCACTGGGAGTCGATCGGGATGAGAAGTATTCCTCCGTGTGGGCCAGGAATGTTTTAGGTGCATAGTTTGCGAAACGTTCGATCTCGGCAAGCTGTTGATTCCACTGTTCCAGGTTATAGTTCCGGGTTTCAAACTCGTGTTTCATCTCGGTGGCGATTGCGTCACGGTGGCGGTGTACATGCCGCATGATGTTCTCGGTTGTCAGTGCGCCTTTTAAGTGTTCACGGACTTGCTGCTGGTAATATTGACGATAGCCTGGGTTTTCAAGCATGGCGCGGAACAACGTGCTGATCAGGCCGTAGTTCGCCCCGCCTCCGCTGTCCATGAAACCGTACGGATCGGTGTGTGTGCCATAGAGATGGGCATCCACACCTGAATGCCGGTACCCCAATCCCCACTCGCTATCCCAGCAAAGGAAGATCCACTTGCCATCCGGGACCCGTCGAGCCCCGTACCAGTTATTGCCGGGCCAGTCGAAATTTTGCAGGCAGAGATTAACAATGACGTACGAGGTGAAGTCCTTGACATCGACTCGCTGGGACAGTTCCTTGAAATTGGCATCGTCGGAAAAGCTGGTTGAACGAAGGAATTGTCTCAACTCGTTCCAGCCCTTCTTGGTTCCGCTCAGCAGTGTCTCACCCGTCTTGATAACATCGTATTCCCCCGGGCCCAGGTGCGAGGTAAAGAACTCCTCGTCCATGCGTTCGGTCACATTGTAAATGCCACGGCTCTTGGAATTGATCAGCAGGACGTACCACCAGCCGTCTGCTGCCAGCGCTCCCATGTCCCTGTGAACGTCCCGGACAACCTGGTCGCGGATGTTGGACCCGTGGGGTGCGCGATCGTTAGAATTGGACCGCAGGACCAGCTTGTCAAAGTTCTCGACCTTGGCCGTCGGAATCACCGGGTAGTCGACCCGGCCATCCCCGTACGACTTGCGGAAATAGGTGCGGTAGGATTTCTTTTTTTGCAGTGGCCCACGACGCCCGGCTCCCCCGTGCAGTCGAAATCCAAATTTGGTGGCTACGGCCCGTTCTCCTTCAGGTGTGAAAAGCTCCAGGAAGGCAGCTCGTTCACTTTCATGTCCTGTCGCCGTACTTCGCATATGCACCTCGACAAACTCTTCTGGCTTCATGGAGATCGACATGACCGGTAGCGAAGGGATGCGGCCTGCCAGGTAGGTTGCCGAGGCAATCGGGCTGGCCCGCTCCTCTCCGACGAAGGAGGCTGCCCGCAGGAGGGACGTGTTGGTCACTGCGACCGGTTGCTCGTACAGGGGACTCGTGCCGGTTGGCTCCGAGCCATCCAGGGTGAAGCGAATGTCGGTTGCCTCCCAGGATTCCTGGCTGATCTGGACCTCGACCCCTTCCGCGTACGCCCCGGGCTCTGGAAAGAACGAGATACGTGATTTGATCGGTGCTCCCTGGGTGGGGCCCGTGTTGGCTGATCCGGGCGTGGGGGTCAGGAAATAGCCCCAGCCGGCTCCTGGATCTTGTGAGTCGATTCGCCCGAGTGCTTGATCCGATTGTTGAGATGGGTATTGAATTTCGTCAGCGACCGTTCCGTCGGGTGCGACCAGGTGGAGAGTTCCCCCTTTCTTCTTGAGAGCGAAGCTGGCATGGCAAGCTGCTGCTACGGTCCCTAACGAGGCGTTCAGCGACATGTCGCTACTGGTTGCGCTATTGTTGAAACCGGCGATTGCCAGCACGTTCTTGCCGCGTCGGAGCAGGTCAACATGAGCCGAGAGGTCAAAGCGTTCGGCATTCCCTGCCTCGTGATTGCCACCAGCCAGCATGTTCAGCCTCGGTTCTCCGCGTGGACAGTTGGCCGCAGCGACGCGCGTGCCGTTCAGGTAAGCAGCAAAACCGTCGTCATAATCGACCTGCAGGATCAGGGATTCGGAGTAGAGCGGATTGTCGAGGGTGAATTCTCGCCGGAGCAGGACAGCCGTCGTGCCTTTAGGTAACACCGTGGCATCATCCTCATCCCCGTAACCAAAGCCGGCTGGCCCGACGGCAAAACCGCTATCATCAAAGTCGACGGTGGTCCAGCCTGCGGGGCTGTTTTGATCTTGTTCTGCGGGTTGCCCCTTGCTGCTGTCAGCCAGGTATTTCCATTTGGATCCCTCTTCGATTAACGTGCGCTGGAAGGGGATTGCGGCGGTCGAGGTTGCCAGGACCTTGGGGTCCAGTGCTGTCCGGTCCAGGCCTGACATCCAGACCAGGTGAAAACCGCCGGCTGGCATTCGCGCCTGGGGAAAGGCCCACTTGTCGGGAACCTGCAGGTCGTCGGTCAAGTGATAACCGTCCAGTCGCAGCGTGTTGGTCCCCGCGTTATGGACTTCAACCCAGTCGCTGGTTGCGCCCGTATCGTCGCGGCGGTTGGCGCGGTTCGAGGCAAGCAGTTCGTTAAGCAGCAGTTTGCCGTTGCTGGAAACATCACTGGAGTCACCCGTATCGACGACCGATTTCTCGTTTTCCTGCGTTGGTTGATTCGTTGCAGGTGTTTCCTGGCGGGAACCACATCCAACGGTGACGGCGATCAACAGGAGGGGAAACAGGCGTTGCATGAAAATTGCTCCAAACTGGGCCGGCAGCGATAATTCTATTTTCCTTGCAAAAGGTCTCTCTCTGCAAGTGGGTAAGGAGTCGGTCGACTCGTCACTCCCAGTTCGTCCGTTGGTGGACTTCTTGGCGATAACGTTTTTCCCATCGAGAACCATCTCGTCAGGCCTGGTTGCTGCTTCCTCTTTGAGCCAGTTCCCATTTTCGCTCTCGGGGGCAGCGTCTGCAAGTCTCTTGGTAGCAGATCATGCTGTGGGACGATCAGGTGAGGTTGCTTCTGAGGCTCAAAAGCTTCACGGTGTTCATGCCTCGGCATCTCGACCGTGTTGATTGACAAATGCGAGCCATCTTGTTTGTTTCTTCTTGCAATATCTATAAAACCAGAAACATGGCATAACCAAAATACATACCAAGGCGATAAACCCAAGCAGAGATCCGACCAGGCTCTTCTCTGCCTCTAGAGCGGCAACTCCCATAAAGCCCCCCAAAGCAACACAGCCGATACCCAAGAGGATGGTAGATACAAGAAGAAAAAGAACCAAGAGTGAGACTGTAGCTGGCTTCTCCAAATAGCTGTCACACAAATCGCAGATAAGTAGTTTTTGATTACCCTCGTTGCTTGAAACCCACTTTTCATGATAGGGCGTATGCGATTCACACTTGAAACACCACGGTACGTGGGGATCAGGAGTCTGAGAATCATATTGTGGTTCTTTGTGCATCACGGAACCGTGGCGTTTGAAACCGGTGGATGTTAATAGGTCGGGAGGTAAAGCGTTCCTACATAGCCCTCTTCTTCGCCCCCTGCAAGTGGGCAGCGGCTTGGTCACTCGTCGATTTTATCCAGGTCACGATGATTCCACTGACCGTCGAAGCAAAGTTCGTGCAGGTGACCATCTTGACCTCGGTAGACGTAGTAGCGCTCGCCAGTCTGGGTCGAAACTAGCCCGCTCGGTTCTCCGGCAGCGGGGGGGGCCCAGGCCAGGGCCGTGGCGTCGACCAGTTTCCAGGCACCCTGCTGGTTCTGGAAGGTTGCTTCCTGGATGTGTCCCTCGGCATTACGGTAAGCCAGGTGCTGCTGGTCCGCTTGAACGTCAGGGACCAGGCAAGGACTTCCTGCCACCGGGCTTGGCGAGTTTCCGATTTGGTACAGGCGCCGGAAACGTTCTCCCTTGTCCCAGGCGTGGACCAGCGTGTTGCGAGGACCGTCGTAGCGGCGGTAGTCAGGTTGTCTTCGTTCGATTCCGTCAAAGTAAAAGGGGTCATCGTGAGGCCACTTCTCGGCTGCCCAGAAGACGACGTGTCGCTTCCCACCGGCGTTGTAGCCGACGGGTTGTCCAGCCGCTGGCAGCCGGTAGATCAGTCGAGGTATCCAGGGGCGTCGACCCGGTTGAATGGTGTCGAGCGAGAGTCGCTGTTCACACGGAGCACCGAACATGGTTCGATACGTGACATAGAGAGTCGATTGGTCGCGTGAGATGATAGCGTCACCGTCAGTTCGCGGGAGAGCCGGTAGCGGATAATGGTGCCAGGTTCCGTCGAACCAGAGCTCGCGGATCCTGGAATCCTGGTCGACGTAGACAACGTGCGGCACGCCGTCGACGACAACCGCCGACGGATCGCTGGCGGCAATCGGTATCTCGAGTTCTGCGGTCAGGTCGGTATGTTGCCAGGGATCGTCGTTGACGTCAGCAGCCGGTTTCGACAAGAGGTGAAGGTGACTGTCCTGGCCCCGGTAGAGTACCTGTTGCTGGCCCTCTGCCAGGGTGTAGTGGCTCGGTTGTCCGGCAGCCGGTGGGGCGGTGCCGGGAAATGAAATAGTCGTCCTGTTCCAGGTGCTCGCGTCGGCGGTGGAGGCCAGTTCGTGTAGCTGTCCTTTGGCTGTCCGGTAGATGACATGTCGACTTCCCTCTGCGTCCTGGGTCAGGGTAAGTCGATCTTCTATGGTTGGAGAAGGTTTGTGGGCAAAGTACTGGTCGGTATGTCTCTGGAAATAATCCCCGGCGTTCTTGCAGAATTCTTCGATCTCTTTGATTTGTTCATGCCACCGTTCTTTGCCGTACCCGCGGGTTTCGAACTCGTGTTCGATGTCGGCGACTACAATATCGCGGTGATGGTGTGCCTGGCGCAGCGCGTTAGCCGATGAGAGGGGACCGTTCAAGTACTTGCGAACCTGTTGCTGGTAATACTCCCGGTAGCCCGGATTACCCAGCAGCGCAAAGAACAGCTTTCGGCTCATGCCATGTCCGTAAGCACCCCCGCTGTCGATAAAGGAATAGGGGTCGACTTCCGGTCCGTAGGGTCCACCTGCTAACCCCCACTCGCTATCCCAGCAAAGAAAAATCCATTTGCCATCCGGGATTCGGCGGGACGCATACCAGTTGTTGTGGGGCCAGTCGAGGTTCAGCACCCAGAGATTGACGATCATGTAAGCGGTGAAATTCTCAATGTCGACACGGCGTGCCAACTGCTGGTAGTTCTCCTCGTTGGAGAAGTCGGTCGAGCTAATAAAATCTCGCAGCTGGTCCCAGTTCTGCCGCGTACCACTGAGAACCGTGTTCCCGGTTTTTATGACATCGTACTGTCCCGGGCCGAGGTGGGAGATGAAGTATTCTTCGTCCATCCGTTCCACGACGTTGTAGAGACCGTGACTCTTACCATTGATTAGCACGACGTACCACGAACCGTTGGAGGCCATTCCGCCCATCTCGCTGTGCAGATCACGGATCATCTGGTCACGAATGTAGCTGCCGTGAGCCCGTCCATCACCAAAGTTTGCTCGCAGGACCAGCTTGTCAAAGTCCTCGATTTCAGCGGTTGGAATGATTGGGTAGTCGACTCGCCCCTTTCCGTATGACTTACGGAAGTAGACCCGGTAAGACTTCTTGATTTCCAGGCCGCCTCGCCGTCCGGCTCCTCCGTGCAGCCGCATTCCAAAACCCGTGGCCACGGCTCGTTCCCCTGCGGGTGTGAACAGTTCCAGGAAGGCCTGGCGTTCGCTGCCCCGTCCCTTGCCACTCTGCTGCAGGTGGATATCGACGAACTCCTCAGGTTTCAAGGAGATCGACATGACTGGCAGGGAAGGAATGTGGCCGGCCAGGTAAGTTGCCGAGACAATGGGACTGGCACGTTCCTCTCCAACGAAGGAGGCTGCTCGTAAGAGAGACGTGTCCGTCACTGGTACCGGCTGCTCGTACAAGGGACTGGTGCCATTTGGCGGTGAGCCATCCAGGGTGAACCGAATGTCGGTCGCTTCCCAGGATTCCTGGCTGATCTCTACCTCGACCCCTTCCGGATAAGCCCCGGGTTCTGGAGAGAAGGAAATACGTGATTTGATTGGTGTTTCCTGGGCTGGTCCCTGGTTTGCTGACCCCGGTGTGGGTGTCAGGAAGTAACCCCAGCTGGATTCTTTTGCGTCGATCCGTCCCAGTGATTGATCAGCGCGTTGTCGAGGATATTCAACCTGGTCAACGATCTTCCCATCGGGAGCGACGAGGTAAAGGTTACCCCCTTTCTTGTTAAGGCGAAAACTCGCGTGGAAGATGGGTCGCAACGTACCGAGTGATGGCTTGATGGACAGGTCTGAACTTCCGGGGTGCGTGTTAAGCCCGGCAATGGCCAGCACGTTCTTGCCGCGCCGTAGCAGGCCGACGTGTGCCGAGAGGTCAAAACGTTCCGAGGTTCCCGCCTCGTGACTGCCGGTCGCGACGCTATCAAGACCCGGATCCTCCTGGGGTGCGTTAACGGACGCAACGCGTGTTCCGTTCAGGTAAGCGGCGAAGCCATCATCGTAATCGACCTGGAGTACCAGTGACGAGGAATACAGGGGTTCCTCAATCGTGAACTCGTGCCGCATCAGGACCACGGTTGTCTTCGGCGGCAACATGGTGGCATCATCCTCATCACCATAGCCGAAGCCGGCCGGGCCGACGGCAAAACCGCTGTCATCAAATTCAACGTCCGTCCAGCCCGTGACGCTGATTCCCTGGTTCGCATCTTTCTTGTCGGCGTTGTTGTAGAGGTACTTCCATTCGGCCCCCGAATTTACCAGGGTAGCCTGGAAGGGAATGTTTGCTGCCGATGTTTTCAATGCTTCCGGGGCCAGGGAGTTGCGGTCCAGTCCAGACATCCATACGACCTGGTAGCCATCCGCGGGAATGCGATGGCTGGGAAGACTCCACTTGTCGAGGACCTCGAGATCATCGGTCAGGTGATAGCCGTCGAGTCGCAGCGTGTTGGTTCCCGCGTTGTAGACTTCCAGCCAGTCGCTACTAGTTCCCAGGTCGTCGATGCTGTTACCCTGGTTCGAGGCGAGCAATTCGTTCAGCTGCAGATCTTCAGGGTTCGAGGAATCATGGTCCTCGGAGGCACCTTTTTCAGCCGTGGCAGCTGGTGTTGTCGGCTCCTGGTTGGTGAGCGGCTGCTCTTCGGTCCCACAGCCAGCCACGGTAGCGATGAGTAACAACGACAGTAATCGTCTTGCGATCGTTTCCTGGATGCTGTTCTTACACATGTCTACTATTTTCCACTTAACTGGCTAACGAATACAAGTGGTGAGTCTTACCTGTTTTCTTTAAAGCGCTGCCTTGTCGACGGACTTGATGGTAATCGATTCGACAGCCAGTCCATGGTTCTTGAAGTCCTGATTGAGCTGTGCGGTTACGTGGTCTGTGAAAACCTGTCGGCTGCTATTGATTTCTTCCAGCGTCATGCTGGCAACCTCAGCTTGTATAGCGGCCCCCATCTTGTCTGTTGTAAATGCCCTGATGGTTTGGATGAGTAAACTTTCTTGATGTATTCCAGTTACCTGGTTTACGATGGGTTCCCAGTGTTGAGGATCAAGATTCTCGCCAAAAGTTTGTGCGGCCCTGATGATGTGATCTTCACGCGGAGGAATATGAATGTAGATGTCGGCCTCAAGCAGGATGGGTGCGAGTTCCCTGTCTTGCAGGATGCCGATCTGGACGAGGCTCTCCTGTTGCTGCGTTACCATGGCCGATCCTTGATCTCCGTTGTCGGCCAGGGATTCTTGAGAGGTCGCGTGACCACCTTGAATGTGGAACTTGATGGTTCTTAAACTGACCCGCTGGAACTTGTGGATCAAGGGAAAACTAAAGAGACTTTTTTGGAACGCAACGCGGATACCACCAGTACCCATGCGCACGACGGCTTCATCGAGTCCACAAGTGATTAAATATTTCTTGATCATGAACAGGGCGAAAAGCCCCCAGGCCAACATGAGGGCGATCATGACGAGGTAAAGATGATGTAGGTGATCTATTAACATCGCTACTGATTCCTTTTCCGGGGAAGCTTAGCAGTTAATACTATCTTAACGACTGAATCACGAAACATGAGCGAGGTTTGCTGTAAATCAGTGAGTGACATGCCCGCTGGACCGAGATTTCCTTACTACTCCCAGCAGGCTCTGCAAGGGACATGCCGTCGCCATGTTTTTCCGCGGCTGGTCATTTCAATGGCGCCCGTGGCATCGACTGCGCAGGTACGAAACGAGGTTTGTACGAGATAAGCTGAGGGCGTCATCAGTCCGCTTCCAGGCCCTGGCAATCACGACCTGATCTTTCGGTTCCCTAGCGGGCACCCAGCGTGAACGCCAGCGTGATGATCACGCCCAGGATTGCCAGCACGGCGGTTCCACAGCCAGATCCTTTACCCGATTCCGAGTCCAACCGGTAATCAGACAACTTGTAGTCACCTGGTTGAACGTCATCCGGATCCCCCGCCTCGGCAGTCACCGGGATGGAGACCAGGGGTTGGCTGCTGCTTGAGGAAAGCCAGAAAACCTCGACCTCGGAGGGTGTGGATCTCTCTGGAATAGGTTGTCCAATCGGCGCCAGTTCTGACTCGGAGAAGACGGTAATTTCCATGACTCCGTCCAGGTCACCGAATGACGTGACATCCAGGAGTTTCTTTTTCCCAGGCATCCTGAGGCGCAGATTCTCGATGACTTCCTGGTCGGGTACGGGTTCGCTGAAGATAATCTGGAAATCAATGTTGCCACCGAATTCACCGCTGGTGTAAAGAACGCAGTCGTTGAACTGCGCCTGCACCTGGTTACCCTCGACCTGGATCGTTACTGGCATGAATCTCTTCCTCTAGTGGGGATTTCCGATCGCAAAAAAACAACGAGTGGAATTCACTCACATGGTGACTCGTGGCTAGTAAATCTAACCAACTTCGCCGGTTTCGACTAGGCCTGAACAGATTCCCACCCGGTTAACCAAGAAGAGGGAAATGAAAGCGGGGACTGCCAGTGACGAAAATAACTTGTGGAACATGGTTGCTGTCCTGTCGAAATGAGTAGTAGTCGATTGACAGTAAATGGTCAGCCGTGTCACAGGTCGAGTCGATGTG
>JAZADA010000379.1:0-4833 GCA_036124135.1 Planctomycetota bacterium
GTTTCCTTGTTCACTACGTGCGGGTGATTTATCCATGAAAAGAATTATCACACCCCTGATCCTGGTCGTCTCGGCCGTTCTTGGCTCCCCGGCCTTACGTGGCCAGGACAAGGCGGCCAATACCGTGTTACACACCTTGCTCGAAAAGAGCTGGGAATTCGATGTCGCTGAGGACCCCCTGTTTGCGACGCGACTGGGTCGCCGGGAAAACAACCACAAACTGGCCTCAAACACCATCGATGATATCAGGCGTCGCGCCGCGCGGAGGGCGGCATTCCTGTCGGAGGCGGAGGCAATCGACCTCAAGTCGCTCTCGCCTGCCGACCAGCTTAACCTGCAGGTATTCATCCAACTACTTCGGGATGGAGCCCGTGAGTCTTCCTTCCCCAGTCACCTGATACCCATCAGTAATCGCTGGGGATTCCATATCGCATTCCCGGAATTGCCAAAACGCGTTCCACTGAAGACGCTCAAGGATCATGAGAATTACATAGCCCGCCTGCTGGATTTCAAGCGTTACGGTACCGAACAGATCACGTTGTTACGACTGGGAATCAAGGCCAGGTGGGTATTACCCGCTGTTGTACTAGAAGGCTACGGCGACACGATCACGACTCACATTGTCACGGATCCGACGCAGAGCCTGCTCTACGGCCCGTTTCTCGACCTTCCTGCCTCGATCAAAAAAAGTGACCAGGACCGACTGCGCCGGGATGCCCAGGCCGCCATCGCCGATTCGGTCGTACCTACCTACCAGGCATTCGACGTTTTCATGAGAAACGAATATCTTCCGGCAGCCCGCGGTTCCGTCGGTGCCTCGGCACTCCCGGATGGGCGTGCCTTTTATCGACATCGCGTCCGACAATTCACCACACTCGACGTGGCCCCTGAAAACATCCACCAGGTTGGCCTCAACGAAGTGCGCCGCATTCGGCGTGAGATGAAGGCCATCCCTCCTCGCGTCCAGTTCAAGGGAGACCTATCGCAATTCATCACCTTTCTTCGCACGGACAAACAATTCTACCCAACCACGCCCGAACAACTGGAAAAAGAGGTGTCGCTCACGCTGAAGAAGATGGACGGCCAACTCCCGACCCTTTTCAAGAAGTTGCCACGCATGCCCTACGGTATCCGCCGGGTCCCCGCTTATATCGCTCCCAAGACCACCACGGCTTACTACAGCCAACCCGCCGGCGATGGAACCCGCGCCGGTTTTTACTACATCAACACGTACAACCTGAGCAGTCGTCCACTCTTCGAAATTGAAGCCTTGTCCCTGCACGAGGCGGTCCCCGGTCACCATCTCCAATTGGCGTTGCAACAGGAACTGGTTGACCTGCCAGATTTCCGCCGCTTCGCGGGTTTTACCGCTTTCGTCGAGGGCTGGGCGCTTTACGCCGAGAGGCTCGGACTGGAAGTCGGCTTTTACAAGGACCCCTATAGTGATTTCGGGCGTCTCAGCTACGAAATGTGGCGTGCCTGTCGCCTCGTTGTAGACACTGGCATCCACTACATGGGGTGGTCGCGCGAGCGTGCCATTGATTACATGAAAAACCAGACTGCCCTCTCCCTGCACAATATCGAGGCAGAGATCGACCGTTACATCGCCTGGCCAGGCCAGGCCCTGGCTTACAAGATCGGGGAACTGAAGATCCGTGAACTGCGTACTCTTGCCGAGAATGAACTTGCAGACAAATTCGACGTGCGAGATTTTCATGACGTTGTGTTGCGAAATGGATCTCTTCCCTTGCCACTGCTGGAAACCAACGTACGCGACTATATCAAGACACGTCTCACGCAACCGTGAGCCGCAACCTCGTCCTTTAAGCGATATCACCCATGACCACCCACGCTCCCCTTCAGGCTGCCGTCTTCGATCTTGATGGCTTGATGTTTAATACCGAGGAACTCTATCACGAGGTCGGCGGCCAGATGCTACAACGCCGGGGGAAACAACTCACCGATGATCTGCTGGCAAAGATGATGGGCCGCCAAAGTCACGAGGCGCTTCAAATCATGATCGATTGGCATGATCTTGACGCGACCGCCTCGCAACTGGAAGCTGAAACCGACGTGATCTTCGGCGAGATCCTGGAGACCCGGCTGCAGCCCATGCCAGGACTGGAAACCCTACTTGCGTTCCTGGAAGAACAGGATGTCCCCAAAGCTATCGCAACCAGCAGTCGTCGTCCGTTTGCCGTCACCATGTTGGATAAGTACGACATGCAGGACCGTTTCCAGTTTCTGCTAACCGCGGAAGACATTGAACTGGGTAAACCAAACCCCCAGATCTACCTGAGAGCTGCAGAGCGACTCCAACTCACGACCTCGCAGATGATGGTCCTGGAAGACAGTGGTAACGGCTGCAAAGCGGCCGTAGATTCCGGCTCCTACGCAGTGGCTGTCTTGGCTAATCATAATCGCGACCAGGTCTTCCCTGGTGCACGATTGGTAGCCGACGGTCTCGGCGACCCCAGGATCCAAGCCGCCTTCACTCGTGTTTAGAACGAACTCACCGCTAGCAGGAAAGGTGCTCATGGCCTAGCTCCCCCATCTTCTCCCTGGTTCGTACTTTCCAGGGGATTCCGGAAAAGCGGACCTGGCCCGCTGTTCTCTTTCAAGTCCTGTTAAAAAACTGTCGAAAGTTGATCCATCTGCGGGGGGGATTCAATCAAGGGATGGGAGACCGCAGCGTGACGCGACAGACCGCATACCACTTGCTTCTGGGGATGATCGTTTTACCCATGACTGGCTGTGCCATGTGCGCTGGCCCCTTTGACAGCCAGTATTCGGCCGAAGGGGGTGCCTGGGAACGCCACGACCCCAGCCACGGTCGGGTCGGATCTGCGTTTTCCGACGCCGGCGCTCCGAGGGATGAGACGGCAGTCCTGGAGGGAATCCCAGGCGAGGGAGAAGTGACCGACGAGGCTTACTACGAAGCCAGTCCGGAACTCGGCGACCCACTGCTTCGCTAGGCTATCCCGCTTGCTATTCCCAGCTTCCAGGTGCTGACGTTGTGATGGTTTCTTTGGCTGAAACCTGCAAACCCTTTGCGCCCGCCTATTCATCGGGTAACGTACCCTTTGGTGCACGTCCGGCTCCAGGCCGCGACATGCCCAGACGGCTTCCGTTCCTGATCATTTGAGCAAGGTGACTCGCCATGAACTCCGCCCCTGACCAAACCCCGGATGCGATCGATCCCGCCAGTTTGACGAAGGATCCGCCCACTACCCTGATGGGTATTCTGAAAAGCCTTGGGCCGGGTTTGATTATTGCCGGTTCGATCGTCGGATCCGGGGAATTGATTGCCACCACAAGCACGGGTGCCGCCGCTGGTTTCTCGCTTTTGTGGCTGATCATCATCGGTTGTGTCATCAAGGTGTTTGTCCAGGTGGAACTAGGACGATACACGATCGTTACGGGAACCACGACGATTTCCGGTCTCGCCTCTCTTCCCGGACCGCGCGTCGCTGGCACACATCTGATTGTCTGGTACTGGTTCATCATGTTCATCGCCATCATGGGCCAACTCGGTGGAATCGTTGGTGGCGTAGGGCAAGCCCTTTCCATTAGCATCCCGGTCACTGAACGGGGTCGTACGTACAACCTTTACCGCGAGGCCGAAACCCAACTGACGGTCCTGCGGGGGCAGTGGGCCAGCGACCAGACCGATGCTGCAACCAAGCAAGCACTTGTCAAACAGATCAGTCCACTTCAGGCCCAGAGTATCGATAATTACCTACTGCTGTCGGGTACGAATCGCTCGCAGCAGGAAAAAGATCGACTCACCAACCTCAAGGCACAGTTGGCAAGCCTGTCGGAAGCCCCCGCCGGTTCACCCGAACATCACCTCTACTCGCAGATATTGCCCCGCGGAGACCTGGCCGACTGGGTCAGCACGGAGCGGGCACTGGCAGCGGACCCCGGCTCTGCGGATTTGAAGTCGAGCCGCGATAAACATCGCACCAGCACGCTGGCTACCCTGGCCAAATCTGCCGCCGCCGATATCGATGGCGGAACAGCAACGCTCGAAGCGTACGTAACTGCCCTGTCGACTCCCGCCGCCAAACATCGAACCGATGCCAATACCTGGACCATCGTGCTCACGATCGTTACGATCATCCTGCTGGTGCGGGGAAAATATGGATTCATCCAGACGTTCTCCACGGTACTGGTAGGGCTTTTCACCCTCGTGACCATCATTAACGTGCTCGGCCTGCAAACCATCAGTACTGCTTCGGCCTGGAGCATCACGATGGCCGACCTCCGGGAGGGATTAAGGTTCGGCCTTCCACCCGGCGACCCGATTCCCGCTCTCGCGACGGCCCTGGCGACCTTCGGTATTATCGGGGTGGGTGCCGCTGAATTGATTGCCTACCCGTACTGGTGCATGGAGCACGGCTACGCTCGCTATGCCGGCCCACGTGATGATTCCGATGCGTGGGCTCAGCGCGCCAGCGGCTGGCTACGGGTTCTCCGCTGGGACGCCTGGTGTTCAATGCTGGTCTATACGTTTGCGACCGTTGCCTTTTACCTGCTAGGTGCGGCTATCCTGGGTCGCATTAACCTGGTGCCCGCTTCGGACGAGATGGTTCGCTCCCTGGGCGTCATGTATCGGCCTGTCTTCGGTCAAACGGCGGAGGTGCTTTTCCTGTTTGGTGCCTTTGCGGTCCTTTACTCCACGTTTTTCGTCGCGACCGCGGGTAACTCACGCATGGCCGCCGACGTCTTTCGTGTCCTTAAGTTCAACGATCCATCCGAGGAAACGTACCGACGCAACGTCAAGATACTCTGTGCTGTTTTACCCGCGATCTGCGCCGTCACATCCGTCCT
>JAZADA010000380.1:0-6191 GCA_036124135.1 Planctomycetota bacterium
AGGGGAGTACCTGGCGTAATGGTGCCGTGACCTTGTTTCGAGATCGCCGTTCTCCCGATGAAATTACGACGCTGGTCAGCCAGCTTTTCCTGGGAGTGCGGTTGGAGTGCGCCAAGTGCCACCATCACCCATTCGAGAAGTGGAGCCAGGAAGACTTTTACAGCCTGGCTGCTTATTTTAGTCGCGTAGGGCGCAAGGGAACTGGCCTGTCACCGCCCATTTCAGGGGGCGAGGAAATTGTCCTGCTGGCCAAGTCAGGTACCGTGCGACATCCGATTACCAACGAGGAACTGACGCCCAGGCCCCTGTTTGGAGAGCCGGTGGTGATTGGCGAGACGGAAGATCCTCGCCAGGCATTGGTTCAGTGGATGACGTCATCAGAGAACGACTATTTTGCCGAGGTGATCGTCAATCGTATTTGGGCGGATCTCATGGGACGGGGACTCGTGGAGCCAGTCGACGATCTGCGCGCGACCAATCCCCCGTCCAACGGTCCATTGCTGAAGGCCCTGGCGAGCCATTTACGTGAGCAGCAGTTTGATCTAAAAAAATTGATTGCCACGATTACCAAGTCCTATGTTTACGGTCTCAGCACGGTACCGACGGAACGGAATGTTTCCGATACCAGGAATTATTCTCGGTTCTACCGCCAGCGACTGCGAGCGGAAGTCTTGCTGGATGCGATCAGCGATATCACGGAGATCGAGGAAACGTTTTCCGCAATGCCTCCTCGATCTCGTGCGAACCAGATTTGGACGACGCGAGTTAGTTCGTTGTTTCTCGACACCTTTGGACGTCCCAATCCCAACCAGGATCCTCCCTGTGAACGCACGCCTGAAAGCACGGTCGTACAGACATTACATTTGATGAATGCCCCGAATTTGCACAATAAATTAACCACGGACAAGGGATTTGTCGCTAAAATAGCAGCCAGCAAGTTGCCACCGGAAAAAATCGTGGAAGAGTTGTATTTAAGGTGTTATGGGCGTTTACCAGGTGAAGAAGAGAGAAAAGTCGGACGACGCGTCTTTGATGAAGACAATAGTAACCGTCGCCAGGCTACCGAAGATCTATTATGGGCATTAATGAATACGCCCGAGTTTGTGTTCAAGAACTAGGGACATGGATTTCCAAGGATTTAAGATCATGAAAAGTCACAAGAACTGCGAGGGAATGACAAGAAGAGACTGCCTGCAATTGGGAGTAGGTGGCTTAATCGGTGGTGGCCTGGTAGGTGCACTTCGAGCACAAGCCCTGGCAGCGCCCACGGTCAAGGGACCTCGGCAGGCAGCCCGCTGCATCCTGATCTGGCAGGATGGTGGCCCAACGCACTACGAGACTTTCGACCCCAAGCCGGATGCGCCTCGGGAAATTCGTGGCGAGTTCGATACGGTGGCAACGAATGTTGCTGGTGTCCATTTTTCGCGACATATGAAAAAATTGGCTGGCATGATGGATCGCCTGGCCGTGGTCCGCTCCATTCGTCATAACCAGGGGAACCATGGAGCTGGTAATCATTACATGATGACCGGAGCACCACCACGAATCCCGGTGGGCTGTGGAGCGTTTGTCAGTTTCCATCCGAGCCTGGGTTCCGTGGTCTCCTCGGAATGCGGTGCTCCTGAAGGACTGCCCGCTTATTTTTCCATGCCGAGGATGTCTCGTTCGGGAGGTCCGAATTTCCTCGGGGCCAAGCATGCTCCCTTTGTCGTTTCTGATGATCCCAGCAATAGTAGCTTCCGGGTACGTGATGTAGCCTTGCCGAAGGGCCTGCAGGGTGAGCGATTCCTGGGGCGACAGGACTTACGCAAGAGTGTTGATCGCCTCTTGCGAATCCAGGAAAAAACCGCGGGAGATCCAGCCCTGGCACTCGACGAGTTTTATCGGCAGGGTTATCAACTGGTTACCTCCCAGGAAGCTCAGAAAGCATTTGATATTCACCAGGAACCAGACAAGATTCGCGATGAGTACGGTCGAAACTCCTTTGGGCAACGTGCTCTCCTGGCCCGTCGGCTGGTTGAGGCAGGAGTGCCTTTCGTGACGCTCTACGAGGGAGGCTGGGATCATCATCGTGATATCTTTACTGCCTTGAATAAACGTTTGCCCACGTTTGAATCCACGATTGCTACCCTGATTCTTGACCTCGAACGTCGTGGCATGCTGGATGATACGCTGGTGATCGTGCTGGGTGAGTTCGGTAGAACTCCCAAGGTGAACGAACGCGGTGGTCGTGATCACTGGGCCAACGCCATGTCCGTGATGTTCGCGGGTGGCCATACACCAGGCGGACAGGTCGTGGGGGCCACGGATCGCAAGGGGTATGCGGCCCAGGAACGCATCTTGTCTCCTGAAAACTTTGTTTCCACGATTTACAAGAAACTAGGGATCGATCCCGGTAAGATTCTCTATACGCCCCAGGGACGTCCGACACACCTGGTGAGTGATGCTACTCCTATCCGTGAATTGATGGGATAGAGATTGACAGTGCTCGTGCAGTGACGATTTGCGTCCGAAGGATTGCGATGAAATTCGAAACGACCCTGCGATACCTGGCGCAGGTAGCTATCCTGGTTCTGGTTCCTGCCTGGTCGTCGAATGCTGAACCTCCCCAGTTGGATTTCTTTTTTCCTGCGACGGTAAAACGTGGTGAAACCGTTACCGTAACGGCTGCCGGTAAGCTGGAACCGTGGCCTGTCAAAGCATGGGTCAATCGGCCAGGACTCGAGATAGAAGCGACCAAGGACAAGGGTAAGTTCAAGGTAACCGTGGCAGCGGATGCCCGCGGTGGACTGTACATGGTGAGGCTTCACAATGCTGCAGGCGCCAGTGCTCTCAAGTCGCTGGTGGTCGGAGAACTGCCACAACTGTTGGAGAAAGAGCCTAATAATCAACAGTCGGAAGCCCAGGTGCTGACAGAATCAGCCACGGTAAACGGGAAACTGGAAAAGGGTGGAGATGTCGACCAGTATTCTATCGCGCTGAAAAAAGGAGAACGCCTGGTTGCGCTTGTCCAGGCCAACCAGGTTCTCGGATCACCCATGGATGCCATTATCCAGGTGGTGGACCCCCAGGGGTTTATCCTGGCGCAAAATGATGATGGGCGGTTGCTGGATCCACTGATTGTTTACTCGGCACCCGCAGACGGTGTCTACACGGTGCGTGTCTTTGCCTTTCCATTGACACCGAACAGCACCATCGGATTTGCCGGCGCGGCAAACTTCGTTTACCGGTTGACCATGACCACGAAATCTTTCCTGGATCATGCCTTTGTCGAACGTCCAGGCACTGGAGGTTCTCCGGTGGTACACCTTGGAGGCTGGAATTCCACGCCGACAGATCAGCCATTATCACTGGCCGATGTGAGTGTCGTGGATCCCGCCAGTCCGGATGTGTTGCTGGTGGCGCGTCCTGGAACGGAGGGTTTCCTGAGGTTACCGCAAACCGCTTCGCCAGCGATGGTAGCCCAGGAATCCAGTTCGCAGAAGCAACCCCAGGAAGTGCCGATTCCCGTGGTGATCGGTGGTGCGATCGAGTCGCCCGGGGACCAGGATGTTTTTCGCTTCAAGGCAACGAAAGGAACTGCAATCCTGTTTGACGTGATTTCGAGGACGCAAGGGTACTCGATGGATCCCCTGTTGCAGGTGAAAGATGCGACGGGAAAGATTCTTGGCGAAGTTGATGACACGAACAAGAAAGCGGATTGTCAGCTGGCTTTCGTCCCCCCTGCGGATGGAGTTTACGATTTGCTGGTTCGCGACCTGCATCATCATGGGGGCGAACGTTATGTTTACCAGGTTCATGCCAGGGTTCGTGAAGCAGATTTCCAGCTGAAGATGGCTCGTGACGTGTACGTGTTAAAGTCCAAGGAAATGGTGGAGGTAAGGTTGGACGTCATACGTCAGCACGGTTTCGCAGAAGAGATAACGGTTTCGGTCGAGGGTTTGCCGGAAGGGGTTGAAGCAAAAGCAGTCAAGTCGCTGGCCAAGGGAACTTCCGCAACCAAGCTCAAGCTGTTCATCAAGGGAGAGGCAAAAGCCTTTTCCGGAGCGATCAAGATTATCGGGGTGACCGCAGACGGTAAGACGAAACGCCTGGCACACTACCTGGTGCCGAGTTTGAACTGGAAACGAACCGATCCCTGGCTGACCGTTACTTCCGAGTAAACAGTGGATTGAGCAGCATTGTCAGGAGTGCATGATCTGTCCGCCATCCACGTTAACGGTTTGTCCCGTAACGTTGCAGCAGCGGGGGGAAGCCAGGAAGACCGCCATGGCTGCGATTTCCTCGGGAGTTTGCCAGCGGCCGAGTGGTAAGACACGTTTCAACTTATCGGCGGCCCATTGCTCGTAGGTCATGCGTTGGTCCACGGGTTGGGCATCGTGCCATGCCTGCCAGACACTTTGATTGACGGTGGTTTTAACCATTCCTGGAGATAAGGCATTCACACGGACAGAGTAAGGGGCGAAATCCTTGGCGGCGACCTGCATGAAATTGATCAAGCCGGCCTTGGCGGCACTGTAGGGAGGATCTGTCTGGGATCCACATTGCCCGGCAACCGAGACCAGGAATAGTAATGAACCGTCGCTGGTTTCTCGCAACGTGGGTGCGAAAGCATGGGCCACGTTGACGGCGCCCACGAGATTGATCTGCAGGACACGTTCCCAGTCGGTAGGCTGCAGGTTCCAGAAAGGAAATCCATATTTACCGGAGCCAGCACCGGCGGCATAGACCACGTGCTGACACGGTCCCAGCGTAGCGAGAGTTTCTTTCGCCGCTTGTTCGACGTCTTCCAGGTTCGTGGCATCTACCACGGCTGCCGTGACATTCGCTGGAGATTGCTCACGGAGTTGTGCGGCCGCAGAAGTTACCAGGGGATCAATATCCCACAAGGCGACCCGACACTGTTCCCGGGAGAACTCAGTTGCGATCGCCAGCCCAATGCCCTGGGCGGCTCCGATAATAACAACGCCTGCATCCTGGAGTTGAAGATCCACGTTCGTTCAGGCTTTCATAAGTTGTTCGGGGCAGGGCCGGGTGGCGGAGTACACAATTCAATCACGTGTCCGTCCGGGTCCTTCAGGAAAATCTGGGTTGCACCGTCGGGGCGGGTTCGCCGTGGCAGGTATTCCACCTGTTGGTCCACCAGGTGTTGTTCCCAGGCGTCGATATCATCGACCATCAGGGCATAATGGTTTCCCCGGTTGTGGCCCACGACATCGAGTTCCCGCCCGCCGATCAGGTGCAGTTCCTGGTCTGCCCCCAGGAGAAACCAGGCACCGGGAAAATCGAAATCGGGTCGTGGAATGGACTCCAGTTGGAGAATCCGAGAATAGAAGTCACAGCTTGCTTCAACATCCTTGATATGCAGCGCCACGTGGTTCAGTTGAGTTGTCTTCATGGGTCGAGTAGCAGGATCTTTCTTGGTGGGAAGGGGAACACGAATGCCATGCTAGCCATAGAGCTTGTATGCTTCCGAGGACTTGATCTTCCGGGCGCGAATTTTTCCACCGGCTAATTTCTCGCCATTCGGGTCCAGGTATACACGCCCCGTGAGGCCAGGTTTAACGTTCAAGACATGAATGTTAAAGATATATCCCTCGTCGCTGGTCGCCTTGAACCAGTGAATGTTGTCTTTTTCGTCGGACACGGTCGAGTAAGAGCCGGTCTTGAACTGGCCATCAATCGTTGGCTTGATAATGAAGTGATCCTTGGCGTCTTCCAGTCGATCATAGTGACGACCGTGGAACTCTCCCTTGAGTACCAGGAATGCGGTCGCCATGTTGTTGTGACCGTGAGGTACCACGGACTGGTTCTTTTTCATGCCAAACATCTGGTGCCCAAAGACCAACTGGGTAGGTAACCCTTCCACCTCGGGGAACTTGAATCTCATCGAGCGTTCACCTTTATCGCGGAACTGGAAATTCGTCGTGCGTTTTTTGAAATCGATGAAGGTAAGCAACTGTTCAAGTTCGATCTGGTCAAAGAGCGTTTCGACCTGCTTTTGCCACTGTACCTGGCTCAGCTTGCTGCCTCGCAACTCTTTCCCCATGGCGTCCAGGTCTTTTATCCATTTCGAAACGATTGGTTTGACTTCTGCGGAGAAAAGATCCTGGGTGCAAAGGGTCTCTAGCAGGGAAAACGTTAACAATGATCCAACCATCTGTTGACTGAACTGTCGTCGGGATACGTCG
>JAZADA010000381.1:0-2207 GCA_036124135.1 Planctomycetota bacterium
TCACGCCCGTACCGCAACCCTCCGTGGAAGCAAAGGCCGTCCCCGTGAAAGCCGCTGCAAAGGTCACCCGCCAGCTGATCCAACCGGTGGTCTTTCAAAGCTTCACGGTAAGCGATCGGTAAGTCACTGGTTGCCTGTAAGCCTGGATCTTAGTTACTAGAAGAGAACACCCCTCGTATTTGCGAGGGGTGTTTTTTTGCGTGTGTCCTCATGGCGACAGAGAGGTTTACTCCTGCGTGACCGTAATTTCGAGTTCTTCCATGTACGGTGACTGCTGATGTTGGCCAGCCAGTTCAGTCAACGTCAGGCCCAACTGGTTCTGGCCTCGAAAAGGTGGGCAGTCTGCCAACGAGATTTCCAGTCGCTGGCCCGGGAGGCCACCGCGACGTTTGCCAGTGGGAAATCGACGGATGTTCTCGGCCGCCACGGTTTTTCCGTTGATGTCGACGGCCAGTTGATCTTGCCTGTTCAAATGGTAGATCCAGCAGGTTAACTTTCCTCGCAGCGGCTTTCCATCACGGCCATCTGCCATCTGGAAAGGAAAGGCCAGGCGCTTTCCCAGTTGATCATCAGAAAACGTCAGGATGGGGCTGTTACGGTGACCCAGGGGACTGAATCCTTCGTCGTACCAGGGATAATTACGCAGTGGAGGTTTGCGGGAAGAAATGCCCTTGCCCATCGGCAGGTAGCGATACGTGCGGGGGCCCTGGAACACCCGTTCGGGAGTGATGACGGCTTGCGTCCAGTCAGCAATGCGCTTGCGTTGGACCGGGGTGGCGGTGATTTCGCCCCCGAAATGGATACCGACGTTCCAGAAGGAAATACTATCGGCACCGGCGGCATAATAATTAGCCGCCGCCGCCCGGGCCTCCGGGGCAGTCAGCAGCATCGCCATGTAGCTTTCTTTCGTGTGCTTGGCCGACATGGCAACGGGTCGGTCCAGGATACGGGGAGGGCCGTCATAGATAGAGCCGATCATGTTACCCATCACCACGATCGTGTCGACCTCTGCCGGTTTGGTGAAACGGGTAAACTCGTGGATTGGAAGATTGGGGTCGGTGTTGTTCCAGGTGGAGACGACGACGTAATCGATCCAGCCACGTTTGACCCACGTTTCCAGGTCGACACCGGCTCGCCAACACGCGCTGATCGACTCCGGGACGCGAACTCCCAGGGTGAGCTTGCGACGTCCACGTTGCCTGGCAGCCTTGGCCATCACGGCGTGGATCTGTCCCATGTACCGTGTCATGATGGCAGCTTTTTCACGTCCCTGGTCACGGGGAAAGTGCTTGGCCCAGCGTACGAAGTTTAATTCCAGCCCATCCACGTCATACTTTTCCACGACCTCTTTCATGATCGCCAGGCGATGTGCGCGGACTTCAGGGTAAGAGTAGTCCAGGGCTGTCTCATTGGTACGCTGGTCCGGTTGCTTGATGACAAACTCTGGGTGATTGACGGCAAAGAGTGAGCAGAGGGGTGACTCGCGGCTGATCTCCCGGTGATGCGTATCACTCATCCGGATCGCCGCCAACACTTCCTTACCACGTTGATGCATGTGCTTGGTAACTACTTCCAGGGCATCCGTCCCCTCGTTGCGGAGTCCCCGGATACCTGCTGCCAATCGGCCACGGTAATCCGGTCCAAAACGATCGCCATAGGTTTCACCCACCTGCGTATCGTAGGTGCAGATGTCGGGAGTCGCGGTCAGGAACACGAACGTCGAGAACTGGACAGCCTTGATTTCTCGATCGAGCCATTGCTGGACGAACTTCGTGGCGCCTTTCTCCGGTGTTTCCATCAGCACCTGGGCATCGTCGTTGAACACGGTGCGCGCCACCCGTTGGCCCATGGCCTGGTCGGCAAGTCCCGGCAGTCCGGTCAACAGGATCAGGAGATAGAGAAATCGCATGCGCATAGTCAGGTCTCGCTTGTGGGAGGATCTTCTTTTTTAAATCCGGAACAATGGGCGATAGGCTGTGGAGGATATTTTAGGAATCGCGGATCGTTAAAGGACAACTCGCAGAGCAGGAAACGGGAACCGGTCCCGGAGACAACTTTTTTCACATGGACGCAGCGTGTGCAGAGACTTGAGGCCATCGCTCGGTTTATTCTCCCCGTGACCAGATGCGTGTTTCACCATCCTCGTCAACGGTGACCTGGATCACGTTCGGTCGACAACAGACGGGGCAATCTTCCACGTACTCCTG
>JAZADA010000382.1:0-3347 GCA_036124135.1 Planctomycetota bacterium
CAGGCAATGGAGTATCTCATGGGCGAATCTTCCCGGGTGTTGATGACGCCTCGTGTCTGCGGATGCATGGTTGCGACAACGCACGAATTGTCGACCATTTCATCGCAGGTTTAAAGTACCTGGTGACGGATAATTTACCAGTTCCCGGGTGTTGCCCACCTGGAAAAGGAATCACTGTTGTGGCGAGTCAGTCAGTTTCTTCCCAGACCGAGTGGTAAGCACCGAGGGACTCGAAATGTGCCAGCAGTGCGGCATAGAATTCGTGTCCACCCAGCGTGGCACTGTTGCCTACCATGATCAGCTTCCGGCGGGCTCGCGTGAGCGCCACGTTCATGCGTCGAGTATCGGCCAGGAAACCAATTTCGCCGTTGCGGTTGGATCGTACGCAGGAAATCAGGATGGCTTCTTTCTCACGTCCCTGGAAACCATCGACGGTATCAATTTCCAACTCCTCTCCATCCCACTGTTCGCGTAGCCATCGTACCTGGGCGGCGTAAGGGGCGATGATGGCCATGTCGCGAAGACTTAATCCCGTAGCATGCAGTTGACGCACTTTTTTCAGGAGCAACGCCCCCTCCTGGGGATTTCGCTTACTTTCACCGTCCGGTTCCAGTTCTTCATCCCAGTCGGCACCTGCCGTGTCGATGAAGGTCACGGGTTCGCTGGTGAGCGGTGAGGCGTGTACCATCGGCAAGTCATGCAAGAGGTGTGAGGAAACACTGTCATCGGCGACCAGGCGATCTTGATAGAATTGTTGAGATGAAAACTGCATGATGTCAGCGTGCATTCGGTACTGGATGTCGAGTTGCCGGGTGACTACCTCTCCGTAGTGGTCAACCAGTCGTTCGAGCAGGCTCGTAGTGAAACCCTCACGTGCGGCGATCGTCGAGAGCACGGTGGGAGGGAGTTGGCAATGATCCCCGGCCAACACGATCCGATCGGAACGCAGTACCGGGATCCAGCAACCGGGTTCCGTGCTTTGGCAGGCCTCATCAATCACGGCGATATCAAAATGACGTGTGCCAAGTAGTTCCTCGTTAAAAGTCGTCGTGGCACAGACGATGTCCGCGCGATCCAGGACGGACTCTACCGCCTGTTGTTCGAGCAGGCGTGCGTCTGCCTTGAGGCGTTTTGCCTCTCGCCGCATCTCCTGCCGGGCCCCAGGCGCCGGTCGGGCACGGGTAAAGCGGTCAACTTTTCGAAACAGGTCTTCTGCTTCGCGAATCATGTCACGCACGATTTTCATGACTTCATGACCGGTGGCCTGGGCGTCCAGCGTGAAGCTGCGTAGGCGTTCACTCACGCGTGCCGGATGTCCAACACGGACTACCTTGCGGCCACGGTTGACCAGTCTCTCCAGCAGGTTGTCGACCGCAGTATTGCTGGGAGCGCAGGCCAGGACCCGGTTCCCCTGTTCGACAGCCTGCACAATGAATTCCACCACGGTGGTCGTTTTCCCAGTGCCAGGCGGTCCATGAATGATGGCCAGGTCATCGGCAGACAAGGCAAACCGGACCGCATCCTGCTGGGAGGTGTTAAGCGTGGTCGAGAAATCACAGGTGGGACGTTCGGTAAAACGAGGTTCACTGGCACCCAGCAGGACTTCACGTAAGGCCGCAGTTCGTCCGCCGGATTCCTCGATTGCCTGCAGCGCACGAGCTTGACGCTTGCGAGTGATTTCATCCGCGGCGAGGTCCAGTCGCAGGTGTTCCGCATCCGGCCAATGTGTCACGGAGACCTCGATCGAGTCTCGACGTCGTGCACTGACCACGCCGTGCTGGGAATCTCCCTCACCATCGTTGGGCGCCAGGACCACGGGTGATCCGACCCGCAATCGGTTCCAGGGTAGTTGCAGGGTGCGATTGCGTTTGACCAGGGTCAGCCGGGTCCGTCCACCGAGGCCTGGCTCATGGTTGGTGATGACCAGGTCGAGCAGGGTTTCTCCCGATTTTTCAGCGTTGGCCTTCGTGCCCTGGCGCCGCCGTTCGTCAATCCGGGCGGTTTCCGCCTCGGACTCGAGGGAGAGCCAGTGACGTAGCTGTTGGAAATGTTCGTTGCTCGGGATAACAGCTGCCTTTCAAAGCGATATCCTGTTTTGCTGCAGGATCAAGCCAAGGGGTCGATTTGGATCGTGGTTCATGGTTGCCAGGGAGGAAAGGATACAACGAAGTAACCATCCTGTCCAAACCCCGACGGCCAGGGAGTACGTAGGCATGGACGAAAGAACGTTGTTTACGGGGCGTCCTCCGGTCACTCGTGTGAGGAGATCCATAAACCGTTGTGCAAACTTTTCGCGAGTATGCTACAAAACACGGAAATCGAAACGCCATCCTGTAGCACGAGGTTCGGGAATGTAAATGGATACTATTTTGTGAGATTCTTTACCTCTTTATTGGAAACGAGAAATAGACATGCGTACGAAGGATTCTATCCACGTGGTTGATGTTCGGGTTATTGTGACTTTCCTGGCCCTTTGCTGTTTTCCTGGGTGGGTAACGCAACTGCAGGCGCAATCCTTCGAAAAGACGCGTGGCGAGAACTGGCACCAGTGGCGTGGTCCCCTGGCGACAGGCGTGTCCCTGACGGCGCAGCCACCAGTCGAGTGGGGTCCGAAAAAGAATATTCTCTGGAAAGTCGCCCTGGAAGGACAGGGTAATTCGACCCCGATTATCTGGGGTAACAAGGTGTTCCTGCTGGCCGCGGTGAATACGGGAGTCGTGGACCCAAAACTTCCCAAGCCGGAAGATCAACCCAAGCGTGTTTTTGGCATTACCTTTCCCAACACCCAGTACAAGTTCAGCGTCCTGTGCCTGGACCGCAAGACCGGTAAGAAAATCTGGCAACGGACCGCTTCGCAGCATATTCCGCATGAGGGACATCACAGGGATGCAGATTTCGCCTCCGCCTCTCCGATGACCGATGGTGAGCGGCTGTATTGCTGGTTCGGTTCGGCAGGTCTGTTTTGTTATGACCTGGATGGCAACAAGCTCTGGCAGCGCAACCTGGGCAAGGCTCACGTCGGTGCCAGTCTCGGGGAAGGTTGTTCCCCGGTCGTCCATGATGGCAAACTTGTTATCGTCCGTGATCACCAACGCCAGTCAACGATCGAGGTCCTGGATGCCAGGACGGGTGAAACCCAATGGAAGCGAGATCGCGATGAAAAAAATGCCTGGGCCACTCCGCGTGTGCTGGAATACGAGGGACGCACCCAGGTGATCACGGCTGCCTCGAACATGATCCGCAGCTATGACTTAAAGGATGGCACGATTATCTGGCAGTGCGGTGGGCTAACCGGTAATGTGACACCCTGTCCGGTGGTCGAGAAAGACGTGGTGTACTGCATGAGT
>JAZADA010000383.1:0-2009 GCA_036124135.1 Planctomycetota bacterium
GGCCAGGGGACCGTGAAACAGGCTAGTGCGGAACTGGCCTCCGCCCTGGAAGATGATTCCCCTTACGTGGCCATTGCGGCTGCCTATGCCCTGGGGAAATATGGAAACAAGAAACAACAACGCACGGGCGTTGATCGGCTGGTCGAGATAGCTCCCTGGAACCAGGATACCTCGGTGTTCGTAGCGATGGCCGCTCTTAATGCCCTCGATAAACTGGATGGCAAGGCAGCGCATGCCCTGGCGGCGATCAAGATGTTTCCTGTGGGTGGAGGAGCTTCTCCCAACGGCCGCTACAACGGTTACGTGAAGAACCTCAAGGCTAAAACGCTCAAGGATCTTGGCGTGGCAAATAATGGTGGCAAGAAGAACCGTGGCCAGAGAAACCAGAAAAATAAAACCGCGGCAGGTGAGTAAGGGCGGTCTTGTCTAGGCGTCGAGTATCTCTTCCAGGGTGACCATGGCACCACGCCGGATGGATTCCTGGGCAGCCAGGCAAACGGCGACGCTCAGGCGTGCCGAAGGACCATCGGTTAACGGCTGGGTTCCCTGTCGACAACAATCGATGAAATGTTCGAGCTCGGGAAGAATGCCTCGATCGATTCTTCCCGAGGCGTCGGTGAACCCCGCTTCGTCGATCGAATCGGTCACCTCGATTTCATGGCGGGTTGCGGTTTCAAAGTCGTGGTGGACCAGTTGCAAGGCCTGGTTCAGTGTATCGATGCGGCCGGCACTACCAACCACGCCGATCTCGGTATCGCCACCGTGCGGAGCAAACAGGCATAGCTCCAGGCTGGCTCGGCGACCATCCTCGTATTCCACCAGTACCTGGGCATTGTCGAGAATTTCCCGGTCCAGCAGTACATCGCGGCCACCGAGGGCAGCGACTTTCACAGGTGGCCGATCGAGCATCCAGTTAAACAGATCGAAGTGGTGACAGTTCTTTTCCAGGATCGTACCCCCGGTTAATGACTGGCTTGATCGCCATCCCGGTCGCATGGGACCACGGAACTCACGGCACCACATGAGATGCAGGTTGCCAAGCTGCCCCTGGTCGATCATGGATTTCATTTCCTGGTACATGCGTTGAAATCGCATTTCATGGCCAACCTGTAAAACACGGTTGGCGGCGGTAGAGGCTGCGATGATTTCATTACACTCGGGGATGGTCAGGCCCAGCGGCTTTTCACAAAGGACGTGTTTTCCGGCAGCAAAGGCAGCCATCGCGGCAGCATGATGTTGGTCATTGGTCAGTGCGATCACGACCGCATCGACTGCTTCGATTTCCAGGACTCGCTGCCAATCAGTAAATGTTTCGATGGAATTGCCTGCCATGGCCTGCACTTGTTGCAGGCTTTCATCGCTGCGACTGCTGGCTGCAATGACCTCGACGTCTTCGAGCTTGAGAAGATTGGCCAGGTGAGCTTCACGCCCAAACCAACCGGCTCCGATGAGCCCGATATTGATGGTTGCTGTCACTGATGTTCCTTTACGAGAATAGGATTGTTCAGCCTTGCTGACCAGGTAGCGAGAAATTGAACGCGTTGACTGCTACCTGCCCTTGCAAGACGGCTGATACATCCTGGCATACAGCTGCCACCACCCGTTCCTGGGCCTGGTGGGTAAAGGCTGCCACGTGCGGTGTCAGGATCACGTTTTCCATTTGTTCCAGTAATCCAGCAGTTGGTGGTTCTTCGCCACGCACGTCCAAAGCGGCCCCGGCCAATCTTTGTTGCTGTAACGCTTCGGCCAGTGCTATTTCATCAACGACTTCACCACGGGAGGTATTGATGAACAGGGCACCAGGCTTCATTTGTTCGAATCGTTGTTGGTTGAACAGGTTACGTGTTTCATCACTGAGTGGGACATGGCAGACGACGAAGTCAGCCCGGGCCAGGACCGTTTCCAGTGAATCCAGTTGGACGTCCAGTGCCTGCAGGTGTGCAGCGGTCGGGTCGACGTAGTCATCGTGGGCAAGGATGGTCATGCCAAAAGCCCGCGCACGCTCCGCG
>JAZADA010000384.1:0-4091 GCA_036124135.1 Planctomycetota bacterium
GAGCCAACATGGGCTCCCCGCAAACATCACCCACTGCCAGGATCGCCGGATCGGCGGTCCGCTGCTGCTGATCGCAGATCACGAAACCTCGTTCATCCAGGCTTACCTGGGTATTCTCCAGGCCCAGGTCCGTGGAAGCAGGCGCACGGCCCACGGCGACCAACACCCGGTCATACGCCTGTTGCAAAGGACCCTCTGGGCCGCTCAAGGCAACTTCCAACTTCTCTCCCGCTTCCTGGATTGAATCCACCCTGGTCTCGAGCATGACCGGTTCAGCAAAGAGCGTATCGAGTTGACGATGCAAGACCTTTACCAGGTCACGGTCCACTCCCGGAAGCAGCCCCGGGGTCAGTTCCGCGACACTTACCTTGCTGCCCAGGCGAGCATAGACCGTGCCCAATTCCAGCCCGATATAACCACCACCGATGACCAGCAGGCTTGCGGGGATTTCCGTTAGTTCCAGGGCCGTACGGGAATCCATGACGCGTTCACTGTCGCTGGCCAGTCCGGGGGGGCAGATGGGACGTGATCCGGTCGCCAGGATGCAATGTTCAAAGTGAAGCTCACGGTCATCACCAAGGCTTTCATGTTCCCCGTGCAGTTCCAGCGTATGGGAATCTCGAAAGCGTCCCCGTGCATGGATCACCTTGACCTGCCGTCGCTTTGCCAGTTGCTGCAAGCCGCCGGAAAGTCGCTCGGTTAACGCTTGTTGATGCGCTCGCACCTGGTCCAGTTCAATCCGGGGTGGTCCATAATGCACACCCCATTGCTGGGACAGGTGATCCACTTCTCCCATGACACGCGCCAGGTGCAGCAGGGCCTTACTGGGAATGCAGCCTCGCAGCAGGCAGGTACCACCAAGACGTGGATCGGCTTCTACCAAGACAACATCGTGTCCCTGATCAGCTGCCAGGAAAGCGGCGGCATAACCACCGGGTCCACCACCCAGAACGACCAACGAGGTACGCATGGAACTTATCGCGACAAGAATTCAACGATCGTGTTTACATCAACAGGCAAGCTGATATCAGCAGCTGACGGTAAACCCTGGACGGTTGCCCTGAGCGTATCGGCATCAAAGGTAACCCAGTCAAGCGGTTCCCCGGATTCCTCAGCCGCCAGGCGACTATACAGGTTCAACAGATTACCACGGCGACGCACGGTGATCACATCACCTGGACGCAGCAGGTAAGAAGGCTTGGTCACCTTGATCCCGTTCACCTGGAAATGCCCGTGGGTCACACCCTGTCGTGCTTGCGGTCGGGTGGAAACAAAACCAGATCGTCGAATGACGTTATCTAATCGCCGCTCACAAAGCATCAGCAACAACTCACCGGTGTTACCTTGCTTGGAAGAGACATTACGGAAATAGCGTTGCAGCTGTCGCTCGCCCAGTCCGTAATAGTGTTTTACTTTTTGTTTCTCGTAGAGAGCTGTCGCGTAGTTCGACCGACGACGTCCACGCGTGTGCATTCCAGGAGGTGAATCACGACGATCGGAAGCTCGAACCGCACCACTACTCTCATAGACCATTTGGCCAAGTCGCCGATTGATGCGTGATTTAGGACCGGTGTGCCGCGCCATGTAAACTGAACTCCCGCGAGGATTACAGCCCCTGCCCTGCCCACCCGAGGCAGCACCAGCCGAGGCTAAGTCACGAAATGCCAAGCATTTCGCCCAGCGTTTCAAGCTTTCTATGATTACTCATCCCAGCACTCCTTACAAGGGGTGTAGAGACGAATCTAACAGAAGCATTCTCCCTGCAGACAGCACCTATTCAGACACTGGAGGCTATTTCCGGCACCAGCAAGTGCTCGGGTAACTCGTGAGCCTCCTCAAATGTAGTCCAAAGTTGCCGAGGAAGCCCCTGGAAGGCACGTTCGGCACGCTCTTCATCCAGTTGTCGCGGCGCAACCTGGCGAATATAGATTCCAGCAACACGGTCCCCGTAGAGACGCGCAGCCGCTCCATAAATCTCTGGATCACGTTCAGCAGAGTCGCCCACCAGTATAAAACGCCGCTGCGGAAAGGACCTTAAAATAGCCTTGATCTTGCCGCCTTTACCACGTCGGCGAATGACCGGGATACGACGCAGCATATGATCTCGCAACCGCAATAAGCGAAGATGGTAACTGCCGCAGGGAAATCCTACTTGCTGGCAGAAATCATTCAACGGTTCAAACAGGGGCCAGGGACTGGACGAGACATAATGGAAAGAAGCCCCGGCGGCAGCCCACTCGCGATAAACGGCATGCAGGCCATCAATCGGTTGAAATTCTTCCAGGAACGTGTTTTCCAACATCAACTGCAAGTCATGCACCTGCGTATTCTTCATGGTGTCATCGATGTCAGAAATCACCGAAATCCCACGATTCTCAACCAGTTGCACCTGGCCGTGAAATCGTCGATCCCCACTCCCACGACTAATCACCTCGTAATGTAGCCAACCATCCCGAACATCTCCCTGGTCTACCAATCGGGCAACCTGTTCATTGGAAAAGTTCAAGACTCCACGAAAGTTACCATTTCTCCGTGATCTGCGTCGCAGTCGGAAGAGTTGGTCTCCAATGCGAACCGAGACACGCTTAAACCGTTCCGTAGCCGCCACGAAATGTCGAATTCGCTGGCGAAACAAATCCGTTTGAAAGGCGGCGGGTTCCGCCTTCATGATGCGTTTCAGTAGTCGTACCAGCATACGTTTACGAATGCTGGCCCGTTCCATCTCGTAAACCGTTCCCCAGATCGGTACTCGCCAGGAAGTACCATCCTCGGACTGGGATGCGTAGGTTGGATACAATACGACATCGTCGCTGAGATCAATGTTCGTCAATCGTTTCTTCAATCGAATCATCGTCTATCATCAAGCAACGGAATAAAAATCAGATTCTCCAGCGGAGAGTGGACGCGGTGTTACTGATTAAACATACCACTCGAGACAGGCCGCGTCAGTTCTCTAGCAGGGCAGGGAGCAAACAATCGACCCGAGAGAATGGACTAGACCCTACGATCTGGGTAACTGTCAACGATCGAACTCGTTAAACCAGCATCAAATCAGCATAATCCCTACCTTGAAGCCAATTCCACAGCTAGTTAAACGAACTAGAGACACCCGCTGCAAATATGTTAAAATGGGTTTTGGCCCACCCCGATCCTGGTGCAACTCCTACCGGGCAATGCTGATCCTGTTCGCAAGGTAGCTTTCATGGTCTCTCGAATACTAACGTTCGTCCTCGTACTGACGATACTGGGATCGATTACCGCTTCGGGCCAGGATGTTTCCCTGCAGCCACCCGAACAGGCGATTGCAGACGTGGTCGATTTCTACCTTGAACGCAGCCTTGGGGAAATCAACCAGGAAGCCGGCGCAACAGCGACCGATGCCACCTTGCTAAGACGCACCACGCTGGACCTGGTCGGCCGCATCCCCACGGTGAGGGAAGCACAATCCTATGTATCTGATACCGCGTCTGACAAGCGCCTGAAGATGGTCAAGCGGCTGCTGGACTCACCCGGTTACCTCCAGCACCAGGTCCACGAACTGGCCCAGCTGTTGCATCCGGACGACTCGAAACATCTGCAGAATTACCTGACACATGCTGTTAACAACGATGCGTCCTGGGATCGCATTTTTCGAGACCTGATGTTACCCCCTGCCAAGCCAGCAGAAGCTCCCGAGGCGGACCGTTTTATCAAGTCACGGATCCAGGACATCGACAAACTGGCAAATGATACCAGCGTGCTCTTTTTTGGTGTGAACATCAGCTGCGCCAAGTGCCATGACCACCCCCTGGTAGAGCAGTGGAAACAAAGTCATTTCTTTGGCATGAAATCTTTTTTCAGTCGCACCTTTGCCAACGGCGACTTTCTCAGTGAACGCGACTACGGTGCCGTGCAGTTCAAAACCACCGAGGGAGAAACCAAGACGGCCCAGTTGATGTTCCTGTCCGGCAAGGTCGTGGAAGAACCTGCCTGGAAGGAACCCAACGACGAGGAAAAAAAGAAACTCAAACAACAACTGGAAGAACTCAAGAAAAAGAAACAACCGACACCAGCACCCTCATTCAGTCGCCGCAACAAGCTGGTCGAGGTTG
>JAZADA010000385.1:0-3815 GCA_036124135.1 Planctomycetota bacterium
GATGTCGGCTCATCACATCCTGGGGGTGAAGAAGCTCCCAAGGGTTTGGCTGTTCGCCAATGAAAGTGGTACGTGAGCTGGGTTCAGACCGTCGTGAGACAGGTCGGTCCCTATCTGCCGTGGGCGTACGAAACTTGAGGAGATTCTTCTTTAGTACGAGAGGATTTGGAAGGACGTAGCTCTGGTGTACCAGTTGTCGCGCTAGCGGCACGGCTGGATAGCTAACTACGGAAAGGATAAACGCTGAAAGCATCTAAGCGTGAAGCCCGCTCCGAGATAAGGTTTCGTAAGTGTTTACACGAGAGTCCCCTGGAAGACGACCAGGTTAATAGGCCAGATGTGTAAGCCCAGTAATGGGTTCAGCTAACTGGTACTAAAGGACGAAAACTTGACCACTTATATTCAATGCTCTTGCTGTGGATCGTTTCAACTCACAGCCGTTGCCATCTACCATTACTACATTGTTAGGGCTCCTGCCGCTTGACCGCGACAGGAGTCATTTCCCGGTGATCATATCGAAAAGGTCACACCTGTTCCCATCCCGAACACAGTAGTTAAGCTTTTCGAGCCGATGATAGTGCCACAAGTGCGAAAGTAGGTTTCGCCGGGTATTTTACAATAAACGCCTTCACCTGTTCGCAGGGGGAGGCGTTTTTTTGTTGCGCCCACCAGAAACGCTCTCCCTGAACTCCCCAACCCGGCACTACTCCGCCGAGCAACCCAGCGGCATCGACTCCATCCGCTCCAGCATGCGAGCCAGCAACTCCAGCGGCAAGCCAATCACGTTGGACGGACTCCCCGAAACAATCTCGATCCACGGTAAATCATCCTGGTAACCAAAGGCTCCCGCCTTCCCCTCCCAGTCACCACCCTCCAGGTAGGCTGTCAGCTGCGCATCGCTGATCGACTCCATCACCAGTTCCGTGCAATCGTAGTCCAGCAAACGATGATCATCCGGACGACGCCACAGGCATACCCCGGTCCAGACGCGGTGCCGCTGGCCCCGCATGCAACGTAACATCCGCTCCGCATCCTGCCGGTCAGCCGGTTTTCCCAGTAGTTGCCCATCACACTCGGCCAGCGTATCACACGACAAGACCAGTCCCTCGGGAATCCCAGGGGCCACGTCTGCCCCTTTTTCCAGGGCCAGCCTGGCCACCGTCTCGGCCACCGCCTCTTTCTCCGAGGGACCGGTTTCTGCCCCATCCGCGGGGGGCTGCACCTTGAATTCATACCCGGCTTCTTGCAAAAGGGCGCGGCGGCGCGGCGATTGACTGGCTAGAATAAGAGCTGGCTTCTTCACGAACTTCACCTCAACCTTTCTTCATCCGGCAACATGGCCAAGCTTCCCTTTCCCATACTCTACGAAGATAACCATCTGCTGGTGGTCGACAAGCCCGCTGGACTGGCCACCATGGGAGTGGCGCCGGAAATCCCCAGCGTGTTGAGTGAAGCCAAGCACTATATCAAGCAAAAGTATGACAAGCCCGGTAACGTCTACCTGGGGATCGTGAGCCGACTCGATGCACCCGTCACCGGTGTCCTGGTCCTGGCACGCACCTCCAAGGCCGCCTCTCGACTGACCGAACAGTTCCGCAGTAAACAGGTCCAGAAAGCATACTGGGCCCTCGTGCCTCCCGGCCTGGCAGCCGACCAGGCCACCCTCCGTGACTGGGTACGCAAGGACGAACGGCATCGACGAATGCACATCACCCGCGAGGACGTCTCCGGTGCCAAGGAAGCTATCCTGAGTTATCGCACGCTGCAAAACAACCGACGCAGTACGCTGCTGGAAGTCGACCTGCAAACCGGGCGCAAGCACCAGATCCGCCTCCAACTGTCATCCGATGGGTACCCGATCCTCGGGGACCGCAAGTACGGCAGCGAGGTCTCCTTCTCCAACGGAATCGCCTTGCACGCCCATTCCCTGTCGTTTCAACATCCCGTCCAGGACCAGCGACTGGAGTTTACCGCCCCGTTACCGGCCAGCTGGGAATCATTCGGCTACTAGGACCGTTATAACCCGTCCAATGGCACAGCCTGCAGGCCTACTACAAACCTGGCGCTTGGCGCAGAACCCGCCTCGGCGTTAAGGTAAATAAGTAGCGTCACTGCAATACCTGGGCTTCATTCCAGGTGATTGTCATGGATTCGTTCACCGGAGTAGGTACGTACCTTGGGCAAGACCGATCTCAATCTCTTCCGACGTTCTGCGATCCTCAGCGGCTTGCTGACGGAAACCCAGTTTGATCATGCCCAGGCCACGCTCCAAAAAAACGCCGAACTGGCCGGGGATGATCCCAAGCGGTTCGTGGAAAATAACCTGATCTCCTTCCTGACCGAACAAAACCTGGTCTCCAACTATCAGGCGAACCAGCTGGTGACCGGCAGAACCAAGTTCAACCTCGGTCCCTACATTATTACGGACTGGATCGGGCAGGGGGGCATGGGCCAGGTCTTCAAGGCCGTCCACGAGGTGATGGGCCGCGAGTCGGCAGTCAAAGTATTGCCCCTGACCAAGTCCACGCCCTATGCGATCGACAACTTCCAGCGTGAGATTCGCACCCAGGCCCAGCTGGACCATCCTAACCTGGTCCGTGCCTACGACGCCGGACATGATGGCAACGTCCATTACCTGGTAACCGAGTATGTACCGGGTACCGACCTGCGAAAACTCGTCCGATCACAGGGCGCCCTGAGCATGCCCCAGGCCGCCAGCATCATTGTCCAGGCCGCCCAGGGCCTCGATCATGCTCACCAGCGCGGTCTCATCCATCGTGATATCAAGCCTGGTAATATCCTGGTCACACCAGAAGGAACCGCCAAAGTCTCGGACCTGGGACTTTCCGGATTTATTCACCGTACCGACGATGACCCGCGAGCCGGTAAGATCGTGGGCACCGCAGACTACCTTTCACCTGAACAAATCCATAGCCCGAACAAGGTCACATCGGTTGCTGACATTTATTCACTGGGCTGCACTCTCTACTATGCAGTCACAGGCAAGGTCCCCTTTCCCGGTGGCAAGACACGTGAAAAGGCCCAGCGTCATCTCAACGAACAGCCCTGGCATCCCAAGCGATTTAACGGAGACTTGAGCGAGGACTTCGTCGAGACCATCGCCGACATGATGGAAAAGAACCCGGAAAAGCGGGTACCCACCGCCGCCGAGGTGGCCAATCGCCTCGAGCCCTGGCTGGAAGCCCGGACCAGCATGCCCGCCTACCCGATGACCAAGTCCCCCTGGTCACTGCCACCGATGCCACTCGAAAAAGATGATGCCCATGATACGGCTCCCGGGTTCGACAGTGGTTATGAACAGTCCCAGGACAGCAACCGCTACCAGTCATCTGGAGAAGTCGACGGCGAGAGCAGGCAGGACACAGGTACCAATGAAATGGGGAGCACGATTCCCCCGCCACTGGTTCTCTCTTCAACTCCCCTGCCGGCACGCTCCGGACGCTGGCCCACGGTCTTCATGGTACTGGCTTCCATGGGCCTGGGACTCGCCGCTGGCTATTTCCTCGGTAAGCTGTAGCAGCCAGGGCAAGCGTGTCTATTCAACAGCCTGCTCCTCATCCTCGGGCCCAAACAACAATGGATCTCCAGCCGTCCCCTCGAGCTCTTTCTTGGCCTCGTCAACCTGGCTGGGATGCACCAGTACCAGCAAAAGCAAGGGCAAGACATAAATCAATGCAGAACAATAAAAGGCCGATTGATAACCGAACAGTTCCTCCAGCAAGCCAACGGCTCGCTTACCAAGAACAGCGCTCACGTTCGACAAGGCCATGTACGTCGTAAAAACCGTACCCGCT
>JAZADA010000386.1:0-6243 GCA_036124135.1 Planctomycetota bacterium
AGGTTATAAAGATCTTCTTCCAGGTTAGCGGCCGTGCAGGAAATGGCATGCACCTTTCCGCTACGGATCAGTGGTGCCAGTGAAATACCGATTTCCGCCGTGCTCATTGCCCCGGCCAGGGAAATCAGCATCTTGCCATCCGCATCGAGATGCGCGCGATAGGCCTGGGCAGCAGCCAGCGTTTCCCTGGCATTGAAATGGCGATAATTTCGTTCCAGGAATTCAGAAATTGTCATCGCGTGTTATTCTCCCTGCAGGCCGCCTGCTGAACGTTACTAGCCACGGCCTCCTTCGCAACAGGTTTCGCAAATGGTATGGCAGCGAGAACACTGTAGTTTTCCGCGAATTTCCATCAAACTTCCCTGGCAAACAGGGCAAGCTGGCTGACAGGTTTCCAATGATCGTTGGCCCGTAGAAGACGCTGCGGATGCACGGTTCGGTTGTTTGCTGGCTTCCCTGTCCATGTCATCTTCTCCAACCGGGGTATGCCGGTGATTGGCGGCGGCCCCAGGCCGACCGCATGTTGTGGCACCAAGAGGCTCATATATAATAAGTTGCTGCCCAAGGGCCAAGCCGGGATTCACCCTAAACTGTTGCCCCAGGTCGTAACAATCATGAGCAACGAAAATTCAACCAACATGAACCGGGTTACGGATCCGGACGATCAAGCCCTGGACATGCTGGTAGAGCAGCTGCGTTCCCGGGCCGATGCGCTGGAATTCGAGGGTATCGAAGCCTGGCCTGCCGAGCAGCTGGCCTGCTGTGGAAACCACGGCGTTTACGAGTGGTTCCTGCCCACCGAGCAGGGTGGCCAGGGCTGGGCCAATACCGACCTGGCGGCCGGTTACCTGCGCTTGAGTTCAGCCTGCCTGACGACCACTTTTATCATCACGCAACGGACAGGTGCCTGTCGGCGCATTGCCAATGGGGACAGCGATTTCTGCCGTGACCAATGGTTACCTGGACTACTTACCGGGGAATTGTTTACCACGGTTGGTATTTCTCATTTGACCACAAGCCGCCGTCATTTGAAGAAACCCGTGTTACGTGCCGAGGAAACAGTCGATGGCTTCATCGTGGATGGTTTCAGCCCCTGGGTCACCGGGGCACCGTTTGCCGATGTCGTGGTAATCGGTGCGACCCTGGAAGATGAGCGACAGATCCTGGCAGCGGTACCAACCGATGCCACAGGTATCTCGTACGGAGCCTCGGAAAACATGGTTGCACTTTCCGCCAGCCGCACCGGCCGCTTGAATTGTGAACGGGTGCATATCGATCGCAAGTGGATCTTGACCGGCCCCATGGAACACGTGATGGGCAGTGCCGTGGGCGCCAATACCGGAGGCCTTCAGACATCCACGCTGGCGGTTGGGCTTGCCGACGCCGCCATCTCATTTATCACACAGGAATCCAGCCAGCGAGCAGATCTAGAAAAAATCGGTGTCGCCTTGCGAGCTGACTGGGACCAGACCAGGCAACGGCTGATGCAGTTTGCAGCCGGGGACACCACCTGTGACAAGGACCAGCTGCGCATGGGCTGTAACGACCTGGTCATGCGTGCCACGCAGGCGGCACTGGCCGCAGCCAAGGGGACTGGCTATCTCATTGGACACCCGGCCGGCCGTTGGTGTCGCGAGGCACTCTTTTTTCTTATCTGGAGTTGCCCGCAACCCGTGATGGCAGCACACTTGTGTGAACTGGCCGGTATTAGTGAATGAACCTTACATGATGATTGCTTTCCCTTAACCCCAAACCACGAAAAACAATGACAGACAAACCGGAAGTGACCTGGCACGATGCCATCGTGAGCCGGGAACAACGCGAGCGGTTAACAGGTCACCAGGGATGCGTGGTCTGGTTCACGGGCCTGAGTGGCAGCGGCAAGAGTACAATCGCCAACCTGGTCGATCAGAAACTGTCCCGACAAGGCTTCCATAGTTTCCTGCTGGATGGTGATAACATTCGTCATGGCTTGAATGCCACGGCCGACATGCTGAGCGCCGCAGGATCCGCCAATCCGGAGCGATTTGGACTTGGGTTTGCAGCTGAAGACCGACAGGAAAATATCCGGCGTGTGGGAGCAGTGGCCCAATTATTTGCTTCTGCTGGTCTTGTTACACTGGTCGCCTTCGTAAGTCCTTACCGTCGTGATCGCGATGCGGTGCGAGGTGTTATCGAGCAAACATTACGACCCGGTGATTTCGTCGAAGTTTTTGTCGACACGCCGTTGGAAGTTTGCGAAGCACGGGACCCCAAGGGACTTTACCAGCGTGCACGCGCTGGCGAACTGGCTGGCATGACCGGCATTGACGCTCCCTACGAGGCGCCGGATTCAGCAGAAATCCACCTGCTTAGTGCCGAGAACGATGCTGATGCACTGGCAGACCAGGTGCTGACTCACCTGGTCGCAACAGGAAAAATTCCAGCCTCAACCTAGGCCTGCCGGGTTTGCTGTCTGCTTGTAATCTCGATGCACTGGCCCATGAGAAACGAGCTTGACCGCACTATCGCCCGTGGACTACACTTCGCGGCCTTTTCAGTGCGTCACTTTCTTCAAATCTCGCTCCCGGGATCACTTCGCTGATGAGTGAAAGAATCCTACTAATCGGTGCTTCTTCCGCCATCGCGCAGGAACTGGCTCGTAAACTTTGCCAGCGTGGGTGCCATTTGATACTCGCCGGTCGCCAGGAAGAAGAACTCGAATCGATTGCCACCGACCTGCGTATCCGGTACCAGGGCACGGTCCACATCGTCACCTTGGATGCCCTCGATTTCCCGGAACATGCCTCCTTTGTCCAGCGCTGCCTGGGCCTGTTTGATCAACCCCTGGATGGTGCTGTCGTCTGCTACGGGAGCATGCACGATCAACAGGAAGCACAAGTCGACTGGGAACTCGCTCGGCAGATGATCGATACGAACTATACCTCCGTGGTCTCGCTGATGAACCTGCTAGCCGAACATTTCGCCGAACGTGGCAGTGGTTTCCTGGCAGCGATTTCGTCGGTAGCAGGGGATCGGGGTCGGCAAAGCAACTACCTGTACGGATCCACCAAGGCCGCCCTCAGCGCATACCTCCAGGGTCTGCGTAACCGGCTCTACCATGCTGGAGTACACGTGTTGACCATCAAGCCGGGCATCGTCGATACACCGATGACCGACGGAATCGTGAACCCGGATTCGTTCATGGTAAGTTCGCCCTCGCGGGTCAGCCAGGACATTAGCCGCGCCTTGCAACGACAAACCAATGTTCTTTACACGCCCTGGAAGTGGCGTTGGATCATGTGCATTATTCGCTCGATCCCCGAGCAACTCTTCAAGCGTTTGAAGATGTAATCACAGCACTCGGGTTAACCTGTGTCACCAGCTTCTGCAGGCGCTCCTCGAGGGCTGCCTGGCCACTGGTCATTTCAGGCTGCACGGTCAGGGCCCAGAGAGGGATCTTGTTCAGCTGAGCCACTGGTATCTTCACGAGATCCTTGTGAGTACATATTACGGCATCGATTTCGTGCAGGTGTTGCAGCCAGCCTTTCAATGACTTGACATCGTCCGGGCTGTACGGATGGTGATCCGCAAAGGCACGAAAATCAACAATCTCGCAACCGCATTGTCCCAGCGTCTGCCGAAAAGCAGGGGCATTACCAACGCCACAGAAAGCGGCCACCGATTTTCCAGCGAGGTCGTTGATTGGCTTTTCATCCTGGGACGTGTTGATCAGTTTCTCGGGTCGATAGGCAATATGAAATCGAGGTACTCCTGGGGCGTATCTATCCAGTTGCTTTTCCAGCTCCGCCAGGCAACTCTCCTGGACCAGGTCAACACGCGTGAGGGCGATCATATCTGCGCGCCGCAAGGCCGCCAGGGGCTCTCGCAACGTCCCGCGCGGCAACAAGTGTCCAAAGCCGAAAGGGTTTGTTGCGTCGACCAACACCAGGTCCAGGTCCCGACCAATCCGGCGATGTTGGAAAGCATCATCCAGCACGATCACCTGGGAATCTAGCTCATCGATTGCCTGGCGTGCTGCCTGGATACGGTTAGGATTCTGCAAATGGGGTACACCGGGCAACTTCTGGGATAATTCCAGGGCTTCGTCGTTGGGACGATCCTCGCAACTGCCATACCCGCGACTGATCAACGTCACGCGGATATTCTGGGCAGCCAGTCGACGGGCCAGCCAGGAAACCATGGGGGTTTTCCCGGTACCACCGGCCGTAATATTACCCACACTGATAACCGGTATGGAAACCGAGTGTGTTTTTTTCAGCTGGCGATCAAAGAGCCAGTTGCGACCGGCTACCACGCCGGCATAGGGAAGAGTCCCTGCGCGAAGCAACGATCGCTGCAGACCCGCCAACCAACCTCGGCGGCGACCAGAAATCACATCCAGGTAGCTATCCGGATTAAGAATGAGTCACCTTCCGATCGAAACTCGGTACCTGGTACGTGATCACCTGCCGAATTCATCCAGTTACCAACGCGATTTACAGGTCAGGGCCCACGGTCCAGGGAACGAATTCTTCATCCCCAATACCATGCGTTTCGCTCTTGGTCTTCTTGCCACTAGCCACGGCCAGGATCTCTTCAAAAATTTCTTCGCCAACTTCCTTTACCGATTTGCCGCTAAGTACCGTACCCGCATTAACGTCCATGTCATCCTGCAAACGTTCGTAAGTTGGCGTATTGGACATGACCTTGATCGAGGGGGTTGGTTTGCAACCGAAACAACTGCCGCGGCCCGTCGTAAAGACAACGATATTGGCACCACCGGCAACCATTCCCGTGACGCTGGGCGGATCAAATCCTGGGGTATCCATGATGACGAAACCTCGCTCCGTCACCGGCTCTGCATACTGGTAAAACTCCCGGAACATCGAGGAACCTGCCTTGGCAACGGCACCCAGTGATTTCTCGGTAATCGTCGTCAATCCTCCCAGCTTGTTGCCGACCGTGGGATTACTATCAAGTACGGTGTCAAAGGTATTCGCATACCATTTCCACCACTCGATTTGATCCAGCAGCTTATCGGCAACTTCCGGAGTCCGTGCCCGGCGTGTCAGCAGATGTTCCGCTCCATAGATCTCCGTAGTCTCTGACAGGATGGCAGTGCCGCCACATGCTACAACACGATCGCTGGCCACACCCAGTGCGGGATTGGCCGTGATTCCGGAATACCCATCAGAACCACCGCACTCGAGCCCTACCACCAGTTCACTGGCGGGAATCGCTTCACGTTTAAACTCATTGGCCCGGGGTAACAGTTCCGTCAACGCGCGAACACCAGCTTCCACGGTCTTGACCGTCCCACCGGTTTCCTGGATCGTGAAAACAGGTGGCCCCGTGGACGGCGCATCAACACCGTCAATCTGTACCAGCTTCTGATCCTCCAGCAGGTAGTCCAGTGAAGTTTGCTCACACCCCAATCCGATCAGCAGGAAGGCTCCCACGTTCGGATGCTTGGCCATGCCACCCATGACCCGGTTTAACATCTGGTGCTTCATCCCACCAAATTCAATCCCGCATCCAAAACCATGAGTCAATGCCACGACACCATCAATGTTCGGATAGTCTTCCAGCGCGGAGTGATCAAAACGCTGCGCAACATACTTGCTGACGGAAGCCGAGCAGTTGACCGTCGAAATGACGGCAATGTAGTTGCGCGTTCCGGCCTTGCCATTCTTGCGGCGAAAACCCTGGAAGGTACGACCCTCGATAGGCGACAAGGGCTCTGGAATCTCCGTTGCCTTTTCATACTCCTGGTTCAGATCTCCATTGGCCAGGTTGTGAGTATGGACCCAATGTCCCGCGCCAATCGCATCACTGGTAATACCAATGGACTGGCCATACTTGAATATCTGCTGGTCAGCAGTCAACGATTCCAGGGCAAACTTGTGTCCCGTCGGAACATCTTCCTGCAAAGTGATCTCACTGGTCGCCACAGAAATCACTTCACCTGCATTGAGATTCCGCGTGGCAACGCCGATATTATCATTAGAGTGAAGGTGAATCGCATCGACCGAGATAGGCTTAACCATGTTCACATTCTTTTCTCGAAACAGTTGTATACCAGTTAGTTAGAGCGTTACAGCAGGCTCTGCCGACGTTGCTGCTGGAAACCCAGGTACCGTCATTTACGGTACCCAAAATGCCCCTTACAACCCGTAACTTTCGTGGTTTTGACAGCCATTCTGCAACTCCCGGTCAAAAAAGCAGGCTCGGGCAGGAGGAATGGGGACCAAATAATCCGTC
>JAZADA010000387.1:0-25473 GCA_036124135.1 Planctomycetota bacterium
GGACCGCCCTGCATCCAGAGTACGATTACGGATTTTGCTGGAGCGCCTCGAGGGGCTGTCTCGGCAGCTCGGGCGAGTGATCCTGCCAGCGGCGTCAACCAGGACATGCTTCCGGCAGCTGCTGCGCGCAGCAATGTTCTGCGGTTCCAGTGATCGGCACTGCCACAAGATTCAAAACGTGTCATGGATTTCTTCATGGGTGGTTTAATGATTCCAGGAGAACTCGGTGCTGTTTAGCAAGATCCAGAAAAGATCTTCCATGGAACGTGCCCGGTCTTTACCGGTTAATGCTTGTAGTCGATCACGAAAGTGTTCCAGTTCTTTGCCAGTGGGGAGCCTGCTGAGTACGCAAAGGTAGCCCGTTTCAACTGCCCTGGCAGGATCCCGGGTGACCATCATGATTCGCGTGGAAGCGTTTGTAAATGGATTGTCTTTCGTCCGTTCATCGATGAGTTTTCCATTCAGCATCAAGAGTCGTTGCGTAATGGTTCCGCCCTGGTTTCCAAATTCATCTTCGCCCAGGTCACCGTATCGCTTGATGAATTCATTTTGGCTGAAATAACGTCCCAGTTGTCTGAGGATATGGGCATTTGCATCAATCGTGGTCAGGGAGCAGGCCTGGATGATCCCGCCGGCGACCTGTTCCGGTCGCAATCGCGTCAGCGGGAAAACGGCCCATTGGTTTTCATGTTCTGTGGTAACCGTAAAGTCAGCGCGGCTGTCCATCTGGAAGACCTGCAGTGACGCAATAATACGAATGAGTCGCGCAAGATCGAAACCATGGGCGGTAAAATCATCCGCCAGGATCTGGAGTCCCGGTGGGAATGGGCCATGCAAGGGAATGCTGTCGATGGGATTTACCAGTGGTTGTCCCAGCATGATTGCCCAGATGCGATTGACGGTGGCGCGGGAGAACGCCTTGTTCTCGTCCGCGGTCAACCATGAGGCAAGTTGCTCCCGCTTGGAACCCTCAATCTTTGCCAACTGAGGGAAAAAGGGGACGGTGGGTGTGACCTGTTCCTGGTCTTCCTGGCCAAGGTACTTGAAGAGGTACTCCTGGTTGGGCTGATCCCGAATTCCTAGCAGCGAGTTTTCCACCGATCCAAAATAGGCAGCCAGGTGGTGGAAATCACTTTGTAATCCTGTACGCGGTTGGCCTGGAGGCCCCAGCACGATCTGGTCCAGCTTGTCGTCATGGCACTGCAGGCAATCGATCCGGATGCCAAGGAAGGCGCGCGTGATGCGTCCAGCCAGGCGGGCTTCGTCTGGTTGATTGTCGTCGTTTTGATCGTTGGTCACTGTCAGGAAATTAGCGGCCGGCGAGTCGGTCCAGAGTCCGGTGACAGTGACCAGTTCACGGACCAATTCATCGTAGGGTCGGTTTTCTGCTAACTGGTCACTAAGCCAGGTTACGAATCGTCTGCGACGATAAACCAGGAAAGGTCCCTGTTCGGTACCGACGTAAGCTCGGGCCAGGCGTTCGGCCAGGTAATCAGCGTATCTCCGGTCGGAAAGCAGGTGGTTAATCCACCAGGGAATTCGGTCTTCAGCGGGTAGCTCTTGAAGGATGCGGATTTCTTCGAAAGATGGTGTCGTGCCAGCCAGGGCCAGGGACAGTCGTCGAGCGATCTGCAGGTCCGGTGCCGGTGAGGCTACTTGCAGGTTTGCATTTTTCCAGTGCTGTCTAAAGGTGTCATTAACTCGCTGAATCGTTGCCTGGATATCCGTCCTGGTTCCAGGATCCTGTTCTTGCAGGGAAACGGAACCTTGTAGCAGGCGGTGATTTAGCAGGTTACTGGCTACGGCCAACAGGCCGCAGAAACAGATCCCGATGAAAAGTACGTCGCGTCGATCCATGGTGTACCAGGGGCCTGGAAGATTGTTAGGATGCGTAGTCGGATCCGCTGGGGCAGTGATCGCGATGGATTTATGACCTCGTGAAGGCTTCGAGTTATCGCATCACGCTATATAATCAAGTATAGGGACTACCCGCTGAAACAGGTACAAGTATCCAGGGATTCTTAGAACGAATCGTGGTTCCTTGGAGAGTTACAGGTATCGATATGGCCAGTATTTCACCACCGGGATCGATAGCAGAATCGTCGTTACCTGTTGCGAGGCTGTTATGGTCCTTGATTTACAGGCTGGCGGGGACGCTTGGTTCGTGGTGGGATTGGTGGTTCGGACTGCTGAGTTTGTTGCTTGCCCTGGCAATCCTGGCAACGATTCCGATCGTTCAGTTGTTGACCCTGGGATACCTGTTGGAATCAGGTGCCCGGGTGGCCAGTACCGGGCGTCTGCGTGATGGATTTATCGGTATTCGCCAGATCTCGAGGTTGGGCAGTGTAGCCCTGGGGACATGGCTGCTGTTATGGCCGGTTCGTTACGTGTCGGATATCTGGTACTCGTCTTACTTGATTGCTCCAGGAAGCAGCGCGACAACCGGTTGGTTGATTTTCTTATTGTGTTTGCTGGCATTGAGCCTGGTTCAGGTTGCCTGGGCTTGTTTCCGTGGTGGTCGATTGAGACATTTTTTCTGGCCAGCTCCGCTGCGCATGAAACGGGAACTGTTCCGGCGAGGGAAATATACTCGTTGTCGAGATGGAGTTTGGGACTTCGTGAGCAAGTTGCGCCTAGGGTATTATTTCGTGCTTGGTTGGCAGGGATTTCTTGGTGCGGCAATCTGGTTGCTCGTACCTATCCTCTTGTTTATTGGAGCAACGGCATTCCCTTATCCGCTGAGTTTGTTGTCAGGCCTCACGGCTGCCGGGCTCCTGTTGTTTGTCTTTCCGAAGTTGCCGTTTCTTCAATTACAGGCTGCCGTGGAGGGAAAACTAAAGGTGACGTTTTTTACGAGATATATCCGGGAGCTGTCCGGTCGGGCACCATTGATGTTTTCCCTGGCGCTTACCATTACGTTGACTTTCGCCCTGCCCCTCTACCTGCTGAAAATCGAGTTAACCCCAAGAGAGGTGTTCGTATTGCCAAGCCTTGTCTTCGTGATGTTTAGTTTTCCGTCGAGGCTGCTGACCGGTTGGGCATTGAGTCGTGCTTACCGTCACCCACGGCGACGACATTTTGTTTTTCGTTGGATGTCATGGCTGCTGTCTATTTCCGTCGTGGCTGCCTATGTCCTGTTCATTTTCTTCACGCGTTACACTTCCTGGTACGGTCATTGGAGCTTGCTGGAGCAGCATGCGTTCATTGTACCCGTACCCTTCTAGGAATTTATCCTGGCTCATATCGAATGAAATGTTCGGGGCAGGACCACTTGCCAGGACAGTTTCTTTTATGGAAACCGGTTTTGCCTTTTCGGTTCTATCACGATACGATGGCAGGGTGGGTGGCATTCCGAATTGAATGCAGAGGGATTCTCCAAACTGTCACAGGCTCCTGAGGTTGTTTCATGCCATTGAGAAATTTGCTTGTCTTGATCAGCTTCCTGGCGGGATCACTGATCTGTTATGGAAGGGCTCCTCACAACCGTTTTTCGCCGATGCTTGATCGAGCGATGCAGCTGGTAGACCAGTATTACGTGGAGGAAGTACCCCAGCGTGAGTTATTTGAAAACGCCATGAAAGGCTTGGCCGCCGGGCTCGACGAGTACTCCTCTTACTTCGTTCCGGAATCTTTCCGACAGGTAGAAGAAGATCTGGACCAGGAGTTTGGTGGAGTTGGAATCAAGGTTGAATTTGATGAGGAGTCAAAACAGCTGTTGGTTCTCAGCCCACTGATTGGTACGCCGGCTTACCAGGAAGGCATTCGAGCAGGTGACTTGATACTGAAAATTGATGGTTTCCCCACGAAGGGAATGCCACTGGATGAATCGGTCAAGCTAATGCGTGGAAAACCGGGTGACACGGTCCAGATGGAGATTCTTCATGCGGGTGAGCAGGAACCAGTGATCCTGGATGTGATGCGCAAGAAAATTCACGTGGAGTCGGTGCTGGGAGATACGCGTCGAGCGGATGGGAGCTGGGTTTTTCGTGTCGAGGAAGAACCCCGGGTCGCCTATATTCGCCTGATTAATTTTGGCCAGCAATCCACCGAGGAATTACAGGCCGCCCTGCAAGTTCCAGAAGGTGAAGATCAATACGAGGCCCTGGTCCTGGATCTTCGAGATAATGCAGGAGGTTTGCTGGTCCGTGCTGTTGAGATCTGTGATCTGTTCATGGAAAAAGGGCGGATCGTGAGTACGCGGACGAGAAATAACGTGGTGATCAATACCTTCGAGGCCACTCGCTCCACCGAGATTTCCGACAAGATACCGATGGTCGTCATGACCAATCGATTCTCAGCCAGTGCCAGCGAGATCGTTGCCGCTTGTTTGCAGGATAACAAACGCGCCCTGGTGGTCGGGGAACGTACCTGGGGGAAAGGAACCGTCCAGAATATTTTCAAGTTCGAGGCGGGTAAAAGCGCGTTTAAATTGACGACGGCCAGTTACTGGAGACCCAATGGAACGAATATCCATCGTCGCAAAGATTCCACGGAGGATGACGTGTGGGGTGTAAGTCCATCGCCCGGATATGATCTCAAGTTGACGGACGACGAATTCAAGGTCGTGACGAGAAAGCGACGTGAACGGGACGTTGTCCATACCTACCTTGACCGGGAAGGGAAGGTGCAGGATTTACGGAGTGGCAAGGAAGCCACTACCAGTGCTTCGAGTGATGGACTGTCGCGGGATCCACAGCTAAAAAGAGCGATTGAATATTTGCGACAGGCAGTTGATTCGAAAAAATAACCTGACGCATCGTTGTTGTCTGCCGGGTCCGCGACATGACTTATGCATCGTCAGCCGGTGGCACCAACCGAGTGTACTTCCCCTGGTAGTACAGGAGAGGTTGGCCTTCAGAAGAGTTTCCAGCGACAATCTCACCGATGAAGATATCGTGGTCTCCACCCGGGAGGATCTCCTTGAGTCGGCAGTCAACGTATCCCAGTGTACCGGACAGGATAGGCGCCCCGGTTACGTCGGTCGTGAAATCGAGATCAGAGAAATCCTTGGGACCTTTAAAAGCGAATCGATTTGAGATCTCTTCCTGGTCCGTACTGAGAATATTGACGGCAAAGCAACCGGCTTGTTTTAGTTTTTCATGCGTTTGGCTTTCTCGTTGTACGGCAACCAGGATCAACGGCGGATCGAGGGACAGGCTGGTGATGGCATTGGCTGTCATGCCCCATGTTTGTTGATCGTGCTGGCTGCTGACGACCGTGACTCCCGTGGCAAACAGGCCCATGATGCGTCGTTGTTCCTGGCTGTCAAATGTCACGGTCAAGTCTCCTTGCAAGTTCCACCGGGGATAGGATAGCGATAGAACTTTTTAAACGGGGTACATGGTTTAAACAAGTCGTGACGATCCATGTTCAAGGAACTACCTCGCAGAAGGCTTTTGTAGAAAAGCGGGTTACGTCGTCGTCACGTCCTGAAAACGATTTCCGTGGCGGTCGATTGGTTGCCTGAACCACGCATTTCCCCCTTCCGGGGGCCTTGGTAACCACCGGGGATGCAAGCGTTTTGGATTTTCGTTACATTAATCACAGCAAGAACTTAGTTCAATCAAGTAGAGGTCCTGGTAAGTTCTGATCAATATTTAATAGCAATTGTTTTGTGCCTGATATGCTGTAATAGAGCATCTTTGATCAAAGAACTTTAGTGGACCTTGTTGCGTCTTATAATTCGGAGAATGTGGATCTTTTTAGGGAATAACATTTTGCGCCTCGTTTTCCCGTTCGAATAGATACACGGTTGTAGGCAATACCCATATGTCAGTTACGTACGAACAATTTGTACAAAACCTTGATGATCTGGAGATCATGAGTGCTGACGAAGTGCGCGCATTCTGGGCTGTCGAGGCGGACGGCAATGAACTTCCTGATTCGCAGAAACTGGCTGGCAAGTTGTATCGGGCAGGTAAGCTGACCAAGTACCAGGCGGTACGGGTCTACCAGAACAAGCACCAGGGCCTGTTGCTGGGCAATTATCTGATCCTGGATCAACTGGGTCGCGGTGGTATGGGTGAAGTCTTCAAGGCTCGTCACCGTCGCATGAAACGACTGGTAGCCGTCAAGGTGTTATCACCTTCAGTGACTCAGTCGGAGCAGTCGCGTCGTCGTTTTCAGCGCGAGGTGGAAGCGGCCGCCAAGTTGGTTCATCCCAATATCGTTACTGCTTTTGATGCAGACATGCACAAGGGTATTCACTTCCTGGTCATGGAGTATGTCGACGGTAAGGATCTTGGTGTTTGGCTGAAGAAAAATGGACCATTCACGGTATCCCAGTCAATGGATTGTATTATCCAGGCTGCACGTGGATTGCAGTTTGCGCATGAGGCTGGCGTGATTCACCGCGATATCAAGCCGCAGAACATGTTGCTTGATGGAAATGGTTGTATCAAGATTCTCGACATGGGACTGGTTTCATTGGATGAAACTGAGGACGAGGACAGCAGCGAGGATTTGACCCAGAACAATCAAATCATGGGCAGCGTGGATTACATGTCTCCCGAGCAGGCGGAAGATGTCAGCAGTGTTGATTTACGAGCTGATATTTATGGATTGGGTTGTACGCTGTTTCGATTATTGACCGGAAAGCCACCTTACCCGGCGGACAAGTTGATTGAGAAGCTGGTGGCGCACCGGCAACGCCCGATCCCGTCGCTACTGGACTTTTGCCCGGACGTTTCTCCTGAACTGGACAAGGTCTTCCAGCGCATGATTGCCAAGAACCGAGAGCAACGGCAGGCATCAATGCAGGAGGTGATCCAGGATCTCGAAAGATGCCAGAACATGGAAAGTCCAGGGACTCACCTGGGCCAGTCAGCCACGGTAGCAGCTGTTAATGAGTCCGCGCCGATTTCTGGGTTTGAAGTTAACTATTCCGAAGAGGAACAGGTTGATGCAGATAGCGCGATGTTACGTTTCGTGCAGTCATTGGAAGAATATAATCCAGTAGATACGAATATCGAGGACGATGAGTCCATCTTGCTCGAATCGATTAATGATGCCGTGACCAACCATGGTACAGCAGGGGACCATGGGTCGCTGCCATCCCGGGAAGCCACGGTTCAGAAGGACGGTGATTCCGAGACGATGCCGGAGCTGCGCGTACGTCGAGATCGACCGACTGAATTGAGCCGCCAGTGGAAGGGGAAGAAGTGGGTCAAGATCCTGCAACTGATTGCCATAGTCGCAATCATCGGTTTGTCTGTGTTCGGTTGGTACCTGACACGCCAACCTCAACTGGTGATCCAATGGGCTCCGGAAAATCGTCCGGGCGTGATGGTGATCTTGAACAACCAGGTGTTGGAGGGCATTCCTAGCACGAATCCGTTACGCATTAATGTTCAAGCGGGTACGAATTCCCTGGAGATCAGGCGTCGTGGCTTTCAATGGATTGAGAAGCGGATCGAGGTGGGCAAGGGGGAACGCGTGAAGGTGACGTTGGAATGGGTTCCTATCGATTTTCCCGGCGCTGGTGACATGCAGGCACCAGATTCAACGCAACCTCCGGCGCCCGCTGAACCCCCACCGGGGACCTAGATGACAGGTGTCTGTCGAGAATCGACGGTTGCCGGTTTATGTTAGCGAACGGGGCTGCCCTTGCTATCAAGCTGACCAGGCCGGCCCGTGTGGGTATTCAAACTCGTCCAGCGAAGCTTCTTTCATGGAAATACTGTAACCCGGGGCGGATGGTGGCATGTATCGTCCATCCTTCATCACGACCGGATGATAAAAATGTTCATGCAGGTGATCCACGTATTCAACCAGGCGATTCTCGAAAGATCCTGAAACGCAAATATAGTCAAACATCGCGAAGTGCTGAACGTATTCGCAGAGCCCGACACCACCTGCATGAGGACAGACCGGGATGCCGAATTTCTCGGCCATGAGGATGACGGCTAGAACCTCATTGACTCCGCCCATGCGGCAGCTATCAATCTGGCAAAAACTGATGGCATTGGCCTGCATCAACTGCTTGAAAATAATCCGGTTCTGACAGGCTTCACCCGTGGCGACACCAATCGGCTCGATGGCCCGGGCAATGGCCGCATGTCCCAGGACATCGTCGGGACTGGTTGGTTCCTCGATCCACCAGGGTTGGAATTCGGCCAGTTGCTGCATGTACTGGATGGCCTCGTTGACGTCCCACACCTGGTTGGCATCAAGCATGACTTTTCGGTCCCAACCGATTTCTTCGCGGATGACTCGTAGACGACGAACATCATCCTCCACGCTTTGGCCTACCTTGACCTTGAAATGAGACCATCCCTTTTGCAGGGATGACTGGCATAGAGCGCGTAACTTTTCGTCTGAATAGCCCAGCCATCCGGCAGATGTCGTGTAAGCAGGATATCCAATGTCCTGTAGTTCGGCCTCTCGCTCACCACGTGAAGCCTGGCGAGCTGTCAGCATTTCGATGGCCTCTTCAGGAGTCAAGGCGTCCGTGATGTAACGGAAATCGATACAGCCGACCAGTTGCTCCGGGCTCATATCCGAAAGTAATTTCCAGAGTGGTTTCTTTTCCATCTTGGCAAACAGATCCCAAACGGCATTCACGACGGCGGCCGTAGCCATGTGGATCACGCCCTTGTCAGGTCCCACCCAACGTAACTGGCTGTCTCCGGTGATCTCTCGAAAAAAACCGGCCATGTCGGCTGCGATCGACTCCATGGTTTTCCCCTCGACGAAGGGAACCAACGCCTCCACGGCCCTGGCACACAGTTCATTGCCCCGGCCGATCGTGAAGGTCAGTCCATGGCCTGCCAGTTCACCATCGGTTTCCAGGGTCACGTAGACAGCCGAGTAATCCGGATCGGGATTCATGGCATCGGAGCCATCCAGGTCCCTTGATGTCGGAAAGCGGATGTCCCTGATGGTGACCCCGGTGATCGTCAACGGCATGATGTTTTCCTTTGAGAAATCTGTATTTTAGACTAAACCTGAGTCGATCCCCTGTTGTCGAGCGTGGGCTGGTCGCCGATAACTTAAGCAAAGTTATCGGTTTCCGTGTCATCCGGGGATCGTGAAGGTTTCATGATACGCGGAAACGCGAATTGGAGAAGATAGGGGGGGCGAAAAGCAGATGACAAAAGATCTTGATCTGAAGCAATTTCACACCGTGCAGCTGGTCCCCGTGACTCCTTTTGACAAGGAAGGCCAGGTGAACCCGGAGGCCACGCGACAGCTCTACGAGCGACTGGGCAAGGCGGGTATTCGTGTTTTTATCCCATGTGCTGGAAGTGCAGAATTTCACGCCTTGCAGGCTGATGAAATTGTCAGCGTGATTCAAATTGCTCGCGAGGTGCTCGGCCCAGAAGCCAGGATCGTGGCTCCTGTTGGCTTTCGAGCTGAGCTTGCCGTGGAACTGGGTAACCGTGCCTGCCAGGCGGGAGCTGATGCCGTCCTGGTGATGCCGCTGGCTTTTCCCTACCTGTCCGATGCAGGAGCAGAAGACTATTACCGTTGCCTGCTGGATGAAATGGAATGCCCTGTATTTATCTATAAGAAGGGGCCGATCCCAAGTGATGATTTGCTCCTGCGACTGGCGGCACATCCCAACCTGGTGGGAGTCAAGTACGCGGTCAATGACCTGGATGCCTTTAACCAGATCGTGGCTGCAGACGAAGGCCGCATTGACTGGTACTGTGGTTCGGCAGAACGTTTTGCTCCCTTTTTTGCGCTTGCAGGTTCGCGTGGTTTTACCAGTGGTGCCGGAAATATTTGCCCTGGATTAGCACTCGGTTTACAGGCTGCCCTGGAGGCCCGGGACTGGACCGAAGCAATGCGGCTACAACACCTGATGCTGCCGATCGAAAACTACCGGGATCGCCAGGGAAGTTCGTTTCATGTTTCCCTGCTGAAGTACGCGGTTACGTGTACGGGAATCGAGTGTGGACATCCCCGGGCTCCTCAGCGCCAGCTGACACCAAAAGAGGAAAATGAAATCCGCGCATTGGTAGAGACCGTGAGGGCGGCTGAAGAGGGATACCTGCAATCAGCCCAAGCGTAAATCGTTCCGACGCTCAGGTATTCTCGGAATTCCTTTCCAGGTAGATAATTGGCCAGGGGCTGTAGGTGGCCAACTGTGCTGCGTGCAGGCGATGTTTCCAGAGCACCCTGTGAAGAAAAAAGTTCCTGCAGTGACAGGCTTATGTCACTCAGGATGTGGCTGGCAACCATTCTCGCATCCACATTTCCAGGAAGAGGACAGCCCATAGGCGTTGGCTGTGGTCCCGTTGGCTGCTTTCATGTTGTGTCACGAGTTCCTGGATCGCTTCCGGTTGGAAGAACTCGTGGCAGCGTGCCTGGGGGTCGAGCAGGACATCGTGTGTCAACGGTTTTAATTCATTGCGAAACCAGTGATCCAGGGGTACACCGAAACCCATTTTTTTCCGATTCCAGATTTGCTCGGGTAACTGGTCAGCAAAGGCCTTTTGCAGCAAGAGCTTGGATTTCTTGATTCCTAGTTTCATCTTGATAGGCAGGGAGGCTGCGAATTCAACCAGGCGGTAATCCAGGAATGGTTGCCGGCATTCGAGTGAATGAGCCATGGTGGCGATGTCGACCTTGGTCATCAAGTCGCAGGGCAGGTAGGTCGCAAGGTCGGTAAGAGAAATAGCGGTAATGGCGTCTCGACGTTCGTATTGTTGCCAGGCCGACTGCAGGAACCATCCGGAGTCAGCATCTCGAAGTTGTTGATAGAAGTTGTCGTTGTAGAGTGACAATCGCTGGGAGTCGCCGAAAATCGAAATCCATTCCAGGTATCGATTGATCGGGGATTCATGGAGGGGTTCAGCAAAACGTTTCCAGCGTCTCGCGTAGGATTTGTAGCGGTTGGAGCCAGGTAAATTTTGCCAGAATCTTGCACCAGCCAAACGCTTGACGGGTTGCATGCGGTCAAACCAACCGGCAAGGCGGACCGCCTGGTAACGCGGGTAGCCGGCAAACAGTTCGTCGCCTCCGTCTCCGGAAAGTGCCACGGTAACATGCTGCCGTGTTTGTTGGGCAACATACCAGGTGGGGATAGCAGAGCTGTCTGCGAAAGGTTCATCATAGTGCCAGGCGAGCTGGGGCAGGATTTCGACAGCATCCGGTTCTACCTGGAACTCGTGATGATCGGTGCCGAGATGGTTAGCCACCTGGCGTGCATAGCTGGTTTCATCGTATTCCCGTACTGGGAACCCAATAGAGAATGTCTTAACGGGATTCGACGATTCCTGTTGCATCAGGGCCACGATCAGGGAACTGTCGACTCCACCGGAAAGGAAAGCTCCCAGTGGTACATCACTCTGCATCCTCATGCGGACGGAGTCGCGTAACAGGTCAACGGTTCGTTGCTGGGCTTCCGCTGGATCCCAGGAGGCTTCACGTTGACCAGCGAGTTGCCAGTAGGGATGGACCTGCAACTGGTCATCCTCATAGACGGCATAATGCCCGGGTGGTAATTTCGAGATGCCTTCGAAAATGGAATGGGGATGAGGAATGTACTGGTAGGTCAGGTAGAGATCGATGGCGTGTGGATTAATCGTTCGAGGAGTTCCCGGTACTTCCAGGATTCCCTTGAGTTCACTGGCAAAAGTTAATCGTCCGTTTTGCTGACGATAAAAAAGTGGTTTCTGACCGAATCGATCTCGTGCCAGGATGAGTTTTCGCTGGCGTTGGTCCCAGATGGCCAGTGAAAACATTCCATTGAGTTGCTGAAAACAATCCGTACCTTCTTCCTCGTATAGGTGTACGATCGTTTCGGTATCGCTTTCCGTGCGGAATTCGTGACCCAGCCGTTTCAGGCGATTGCGCAGTTCCAGGAAGTTATAGATTTCTCCATTGAAGATTACCTGGATAGAACCGTCCTCGTTGCCCAGTGGCTGGTTCCCCGTTTGTAGGTCAATGATAGCCAGTCGACGAAAACCCAGGGCTACTCCCGGTTCCGATCCACTTGAGGGTTCCAGCTGCATATCCTGGAGATAGGTTCCATGATCGTCGGGCCCGCGGTGACGCAGCGAGGCGATCATCTTCGCCAGCACGTCCTGGCCGATGGCCAGCTCGGGTCGAGTCCAGACGCTTCCAGCAATGCCGCACATAGATCCGGTCAGCCATCAATAGAGAAATGATTTCAACGAAGCTGGTCAGGCGAGGGAGTGACCTAAAGAGGTCCTCTGCCGGTCCGGCTCATTGGCGATGAAAACGAACAATTACTACGTAAAAAGTGGTCCTGGGGGTCATTTGTATTTTGCTTCCCCCGGTCCTCCATGGTGGAGCGTTCATAAATCACGCCTGCAATCGTTTCAGATTGCTGATGATCGAGCAAGATCATTTGAAATCAGCTGTCTGGCCCCGAAACATCAGGCCAGGTGAATTCAGTGGTTCACGCGCGAAAGTGTCTGGCCAATAGGTAGCGTCTGGTAAATCTCGTGATGCCCGTGGACCATCTGGTCGATCGTGAAATTGTGTTCCACGTGCTGGCGTGCCTGTTTTCCCAGTTGTCGAGCCAGGGAGGTGTCATCGAGGATTTTCCAGATGGCACGTGCCAGTGAACCGCAGTCACCGTGGGGCGTCAGTAGTCCATGTTCGCGTGGGGTGACCAGTTCACAATTACCAGGACAATCGGTGGCTGCCACTGGTAACGAGGCTGCCATGGCATGAAGGATTCCCGGTGAGTGGCCCAGGTGACGCGTTGTTGATACATAACAATCGATTCCAGCGAGCCACCGGGCAGAGTGATCGGCTTCATCGATCCAGTGTACGTGGTCCTGGATCTCCACCTGGCGGGCGAATTTCTGCAAGCGTTGGCGTTGAGAACCGTGGTTATTCATGACCAGGTGGATATCATCGGTTGCTACCTTGAGCACGGCAGTGATCCAGATGAGATCCTGGACCTGCTTCCATGATTGCATTGGATCCAGGTTGCCAATCAACCGACTCTCCGCAGGAAGGTCAAGTTCTGTCAGCGGAGAGGAATGTCCTGTTGGGATCAACGGTAGCGGCACAGCGGAGGGAATAACGGCACATTGTTGCTTCGAAATACCAGCCTCTACGAGTCGATCTCGAAGACAGGATGTAGAGGTGATGAACTGGTAAGGCCGCTTGCAGATTAACTGGGTTGGCAGGCTGGGATGCTCGACCAGCCGCGGAAAAGGGTTCTGCAGACTGACTGCCAGCGTACCACGATGGAGGATATCGGTCAGGAGTGTGGTCCAGCCAAAATCGAACGGTTGCCAGAGGTGGATAATCTGTGGCTGTAAACGACGGAGGTAACTGCGAAATTGCCACCAGGCAAACGGATCACTCTGGCTCCGTCGGTTGATACAGGTCCACTCGTAACTCGCCGATTCTTCAACAAGGTGGGTAACGGACCTGCGTGAGAACGACAGTACATGAAGATCGTATTGATCAGCAGGCAGACCATCCAGGAGAGCTCGCAGCGGACCAAGATCTCCCGCAGCATCCAGGTCGGGTACTAGAAACACGATACGGGTTGTCATGGTAACAAACTCATGGATTAGCCAACTAGTTGTTCAAATAGCTTCAGGTGTGCGTTGGTCATGGAAGTCAGGGAGTACTGGTCCTGGACGGTTTGGTAAGCGGCCCTGGCTCGCTCCTGGGAGCGACTCGGATTGGCCAGTGCATCGTGAATTGCATGTGAGATTGCCGGTACATCACCGGCCGGTACCAGGCAGCCAGTGACCCCCGTTTCAACCAGGTCCCTGTTTCCAGGGATATCCGAGGCAACCACCGGAACCTGGTGAGCCATGGCCTCGAGGAGAGAAATGGACAGGCCCTCGAAATACGAGGGCAGTACAAACAGGTTAGCGGCAGCAAGGATTTCTTCCACGTCATCAAAGGCACCGGGTAGCACGACTCGACCACGCAGATCCAGGTCCTTGATCCGCTGAAAGAGTTCGTCACGTTCAGGTCCTTCCCCGATCAGCCACAGCTGACTGGCCGGCTGGTGTCGGAGTACCTCGGGCCAGGAATTGACCAGGTCATATAATCCCTTGTTGCGATCCAGGCGCCCGGTATAAACAACGATCGATTCGTTCGGGCTGGCAATCAGGTCATGATTTGCTTCTGCCAGTGCGAGGCGGGCTTCTCCCCGAGTGGCTTCGCCAGGAGCAGTTGGGACAGGTACTCCATTGGGAATGTGATGCAGTCGATCCTCCGGATATCCGGCCTCCCGTAATTCCTGCATGATGGCCTGGCTGGGAGCGATGATTGCATCCGCGGCCTGGCAGCGCCGGCGAATCGTCAGGCCGAACCGTGCCGTGGTTTGCCAGTGGCAATCACCGGTCTGGCCTCCGCCCTCGGCTCTCAGAACCACGGGTATTCCCAGTTGCTGACAAATCCGGGTTGCCGTGTAGGCGTCATGCTTTAACATCGAGACGTAGACCAGGTCGATTTCATTTGCATGCGCTTTTAGCCAGTTCGCGAGGCTTCTCAGGTAGCGCAATGTTCCCCAGATGCGTTGCCTGGGGTTTCGCAGGCGTACCACCGGGACCTCTCGGTGAACCACCTCGACAGGCCATGATGCTTCCCACTGCGCGGTCAGGATCTGGCATGGTAGAGCGCGTTGCTGGAATTCAGCTCCCAGGTTGGCCATGACCATTTCGGCACCCCCGACCAGGGGCCAGAAACGTCGGGTGACCAGCACGCTGCGCAATGGTTTCATTCCGCTTCACCGGATAGATCTTCGGGTTCCAGGGTAGCGACGTAGGGAAGATTCCGGAAAAGATCCTGGTAATCGAGACCGTAGCCGACTACGAATTGATCCGGAATCTGAAATCCCACAAAATCTGGTCTTAACTCTACCTCCTGGCGCCCCTCCTTCAAGAGCAATACTGCTGATCGAACCGAGTTTGGCTGCAAATCTTCAATCATTCGGATCACTTTTTGCAGCGTGTACCCCGTGTCGAAGATATCATCGATCAACAAGATATCCCTTCCCTTGATATCCGAGAGCAGGTCCGGGTTGATCGTCAGTTCTCCCCGGGTGGTTGTGCCATGATAGCTGCTGGCTTCCACGAGGCTAATACGGATAGGTTGATCCAGCATGCGAATCAGATCGGCCAGCAGCATGAGGCTACCGGTTAAGATGCCCACGACGGTGATGGCGCGACCCTGGTAATGCTGGCTGATCTGGTCAGCCATTTGCTGGATACCGTCCTGTAACTGGGTTGGGCTGAGCAGTACTTTCACGAAAGCCCTTTGAGTTGAAAGCGTGTTTGTAGTTTCTGACAGGTTCCTATTCTAGGCTGCTGGCCAGGAAGCGGGTACCGGGTGCCGGGTGCCGCATGAGGATTTCCAGGTCACCGATTCCCAAGGGGGCAATGTTTTCGTATGGTTGGTACGAGAAGGGATTTCCAGGAAGCCATGGTTACAGGTCTTTTCTGGATTGATTCGTAAACCTGGAATGCTGGAAAGGCCGTCATGATGGATCCGCAACATTGGAAGCAGGAAAATTGCTTTGACCCGCTGGCGGCCACGGTCGTTCGGGAACCCCCAGGTGCGGGTGAAGGTTACTGGATTGGAGCTCCCGGTGCCATGTTCGATCCGCAGGAGCAAATGTTCTACCTGGTCTACCGATTGCGTCGGCCGCGGGGAGTGGAACCGGATCGTGGAGCAGAGATCCAGATTGCACGGAGTCGTGATGGCATTGAATTTGAAACGATTTGGCGGGCGACCAAGGACCAGTTGAATTCAACGAGTATCGAGCGCTGTGCACTACGGCGACACGAGGATGGCAGTTGGATTCTCTACGTTAGCTACGTTGATCCTGCCGATGGTCGCTGGCGCATCGACCTGGTAAAAGCTGATCAGCCCGACCAGTTTGACTTGACTTCGGTTCAGCCGGTCTTAAGTGCAGCAGATATTGAAGCTGAAGGGGTCAAGGATCCGTTCTTGTTTTCGATTGGGTCACAGTGGGGAATGATTGCCAGTTATGCCTACGCGTCCGGAGATTCCAGCAGTGACCAGTTGCATGGGACATCCGACGCCTACAACACTGGCTTGATCCGTTCAGCCACGGGCCTGGCCCTGAGTGACGACGGTTACAACTGGAACTGGCAGGGTGAAGTATTTGGACCTGCGGACACTGGATGGGATACTTATTGTGGTCGCATTGGATCGCTCTGGCGGCAGCACGACGTCTGGATGGCTCTCTACGACGGTTCAGCCAGCGTGGCGGAGAACTACGAGGAACGCGTGGGTCTTGCCTGGAGTTGGGATTTGAAACAGTTTCATCGTCTTACGCCGGAAGGGCCGTTACTGCGACCTCCCGTGCCAGGTAAGGCACTGCGTTACTTCGATGTGCTGGATTTTCCAGATCAGCGGTTCACGTATTTCGAGATGGCACGACCTGATGGCAGCCACGACCTGCGCGTGATTCACCAGCAGTCTGGGTAACGTTTGCAATCAGTCCAGCTCATGGTGAAACTTATTCGGGTAGTTCTTCCTGGTTGGTTTCTCGTCCAAAGCGAATGATGATGGCGCCCAGAAGGTAAAGAGGTGACAGTAACAGGGCCTTGTCTTCGTCGGTAATCGTGACGTAGCCAAATCCGAAAAAGGCAGCAGCGGTTGCTAACCGACCCATGTTGAAACAGAAACCAGCTCCCGTGCTGCGCAATCGGGTTGGATATAGTTCCGGGAAATACACGGCGTAGCCAGCATGCATTCCCAGGGTAAAGAATCCAAAAATCGGGAGGGTGATAGCTAGTGCCATTGCTGAGGCCTGGTTGGCAATGAGTCCCTTGAAGAGGAAGATCATCAGGAGAAAAGCGACCACGTGATAGAGGATAAAGGCTTTTTTTCGTCCCAGTCGCGTGGAGATGGTACCAAAAAGGACGAGGCCAAGTCCCCCTCCAATCGTGTTGAGAGTCATGCTCAGCATTTCTGCCTGCTTAATCTCTTCTTCATGTTCCTGGTAGGCAGCCTGCTTGGTTGCCTTGTCAGCATCCGCAGCAATACTTTCGGTTGCCAGTGCCTGCTGCTGGGCATGTCGCAGGAGTGCATTCTTTCCATAGATATGGCCACCCCAGAACGTCACAAGGCCAATGGACGCCAGGCTGACGCCTACCAGGGTGCTGCGCAGTTGTTCACCCTGGAAGATCTCGATCAAGCGCCCGGCTTTCTGGCTGGTATCCTGTTGGGCAACTTCGCGAGCCTTGATCCATTGTTCAGGATCCTTAAGTTTCCAGCGGATCAGTAGTGTCAACAGCGCGGGAACGACGCCGATGGCGAATCCCCATCGCCAGGCCGATTCACCGAGTGACGGGTTGCCGACGATGGTAGCTCCAACCCCGGCTGCCATGAGCGTGCCGAAGACACTGGAAGCATGGAAAATGGAACTCATCACGGGCCGTGAGCGCTTGGGCATGACCTCGGCAACCATGGCGGAGGCGACGGCCCACTCCCCTCCAACTCCCATGGCGACCAGGAATCGCAGCGCTACCATTTGACTGGGTGACTGGGCAAGGGCTGTCACACAGGTAAAGAGCGAGTAGAAGAGGATGGTAATCACCATGGTCCTGGAGCGACCGATACGATCCGCCATGATCCCAAACAGGACTCCACCGAAAGCTCCTCCCAGCAGGAAACTCCCGAACGCCCAGTCGTTCCACTTGCTAACCAGGTCGTGGTCTTTGCTGACACCCAGCAGCGAGGGCATTGCCTCTCGCATGGAAGCAACAAAGATCTGGCCTTCGAAGACATCAAAAGCCCAGCCTGCGGAGGCGATAAAAAGCACCAGCCACTGGTAACGCGTGATGCCGTGATACCAGCGCTGTTGGAGAGGTTCATTCATGAGGACGGCCTGTGGGAAAGAGGGGTCAGGGGATTTTCAATGCGTCGTTGCTGTACCGTGGAAAATTGACAGGTCTTTAATTCCGGGAGGACATGGCGGCCAAACAGGTTGCATTCGTCCAGGTGTGGGTATCCGGAGAAGATAAAAGATCGCATGCCCATCTGGGTATAGGTCTTTATCTTTTCCAGTACCTGGTCAGGTGTGCCGACAATGGCACTTCCACATCCGGAGCGTCCGCGGCCAATCCCGGACCAGATACAGGGTTCAATATAGCCATCCTGGTCGGCCTCTGCACGCAGTTCATTTTGCCGTTGAACACCGAGTGATCGTGAATCCATGGAACGATGCTTGAGTGAACTGGCGGTCTGATCATCCAGGCGAGAGACCAGTTGGCGTGCTGCCTCTTGAGCTTCTCGTTCTGTTTCCCGGCAGATTACATGGATGCGTAATCCAAAGTCGATCGTGCGATCGTAGCGGGCAGCTCGTTGAGACATGTCCTGCATGGTTTCTGCAAGCCGAGATTCGGTTTCTGGCCACATCAGGAAGACATCGCACTGCCGCGCACAGAGATCACGAGCCGGTTCCGAGATGCCACCGAAATAGAGTAACGGGCCACCATTCTGTTGGTACGTTTTCATCGGGGTAGCAGGGAGATCGAACTCGTAGAAGTCTCCGGAATAATGAACGTGGTCCTGCTGCCATCCCTGCTTCAGGATTTCAATAACTTCTCGCGACCGCTGGTAACGCTGTTCGGATGGCAGCGTCGTTCCTGGCATGTCCGAAGAAATAATATTAATAGTCAATCGTCCCTCGAGCATGTGATCAAGACTTGCCAGTGCGCGTCCCAGCATCGGGGGATGGTACTCGCCACAACGAATGGCGACCAGCAAGCTAATCTGTTGGGTCAGGGGAGCCATGCCTGCGGCGAAAGTGAGCGTGTCCTGCCCGGCGACGTAGCCGTTGGGGAGCAGGATGTTGTTATATCCCAGTTGATCGGCCGTCGACGTGATTTCCGAGCAGTGTTGCCAGGTGCTTCGCAGGGTATCATCCGGAACGCCCAGGTACTTGAAGTCATCGTCGCAGAGTGCGGCAAACCAGGCCACTTCGATGGCATCCAGGTCCGCAGATCGAATCGGGATTTCACTCAAGATAGCGGCTCCTTGTCCGAGGCCAGATGGGAGCGATTGGGAACGGGCAATGCTGACAACAAGACTACTGGACGAAATTGAATCCAACAAGGGACCGCCAGCTGACACCGGGTCAACGAGGGTCGCATTGATGGCATCGAGGGGTTACAACAGGTGAAGCAATGATGCCCAGGTGTACTGGATGCGAAACAAGAATAGCAACTGTTTTCAATGATGAATGGGAGACGGGACGTTGGCTGGTACGAATGGTCAGTGGAGTGAAGAGATGGTTGGTGGGCATCCGTGTGATGTCTATCAACCCGCGGTATTGAACGATGCCGGTTTCGTCATCCTTTTCCTGCATGGGGTACATGTTGGGCGTCTGGTTGATAATACCTGCTTTACCGATTCCTTCGAGCAGCATGGCCTGCCGGTTGTAGCGCCGATTACCCAACGCAGCTGGTGGACCGACCGAATCTGCGAGGAGTTCGACCCGGAGTTAACGGCTGAGCAGCATATCTTCCAGAACGTCTTGCCCTATATCGAGCAGCGATGGGAAACGAAACCTCCCCGAATCGGTTTGCTGGGAACCAGCATGGGGGGCCAGGGAAGCCTGCGTTTTTCCTACAAGTATCCAGACAAGTTCCCGGTAGTGGCTGCTATTTCCCCTGCGATTGATTACCAGCGACGTTTTGATCAGGGCGATGAAACATTACCGCTGATGTACGAGGAACCAGAGGCCGCTCGGCAGGATACGGCCACGTTGCATGTGCACCCACTCAACTGGCCGCGGCACCAGTTTTTTTGCTGTGATCCCACGGATGCAGACTGGTACGAGAGTTCAGACCGTTTGCAGATGAAGCTGGCTTCGCTGGGAATTCCCCATGAGTTTGACCTGGAGACGGAGGCCGGGGGGCACGGTTTTCCCTATTACAATCATATGGCGGCTCGTGCCATTGGCTTCCTGGCAGAACGCCTGGAAGCAGAACGCCGGCGACTGGTCTGAATTGCTCGCCGTATAGGTACGTTATGGACGACTGGGAATTCGTCCCAGGTCCAGGCGAATGGCCCTTTCTACCTGCAGCCGATTGGTATCCAGCCAGTACATGATTTTCCCGGCGATAACGTCCGGGGTCTGCCTGCGAGGCTTGATCACCAGTTCAGCATGGTCCCTGTCTCCATCGAGCGTGAGCAAGCTGTTCGATTGGGCGTAGGTTAACCGGTGGGCCAGCGCGGAATATTTCATGGAATCGATTCGAGTACTGCCCAGTGCTTCCATGACCAGGGATGGTTTTCCCCGGTACTGAAGGTCGGCGATTTGCAGTTGGTCAGATGTTAGCTCGATTCCTTCTTCTCCGAGGGTATCGTGGGACAGGGTCGAGTTCCAGTTGGCTACCGGACCGTAGATGGTTTGCACGCGTCGGTAGAACCGGATGTAACGTTTCATGATGTTTCCCACGATGCCGTTCTCAAACTGGACCCGCACGTAGATCAGGTTGGAGTCGGATCCGGGTAATCGGGGCCGGGATGGGTCCTGGTCGTTGATTGCCGGAGTTTGCTTCCGCGGATTAACTCGAACACTGCTTCCCCAGCCAGGCCCGGTTGCTTTCAGGTCACCTTTTTGCGAGTTGGGTGTCATGTGAAGTGTCATGCTATGCACGTGTAATTGATCGACGGCCAGGGGGTTCCCATCGCTGGCATGCGTTTGGCTGAGGATTTTCACGTTTCCACCATACGTGAGTCGTCCCAGTTGCAGGGGCGTTGTCCGATCGGGCTTTCGCAGATCCAGGTGACGGTCAAAGGTGGTTTGTAGAAGGGCACCGCTGATCCGTGTGAGCGTGGTCTCGCCGGCGGTCCCCTGGGACTGGACTACGGTCTGAACGTCTTTTTCCAGGCTTACCATTTGACCGTCGAAATCGAGCTGTTTTGCCCAGCTAATCCGGGTCGTGTTCTGTGGCTGGCCTGCTTGTTTCTGTTTGGGCAAGAGGTGCATTTGGCCGGGGCCGGTTACCCACATACGGTTCACTTCCTGGTCCAGGTGAATGTCTGAACCAATCAGTTTCATGGATCCGACCTGGATGTCAGCAGGTTGTTTCTCTCCACGAATGGAGACATTGAAAAATCCACTGGCATAGCGTTTCAACTGGAGGACCTGGGCATGTAGTTGAAACGAATCGTTACTGCTGGCAGGCACTGTCAATTGTTTGAGTGCGACGTCTCCCTCCACGGTCATATGGGTGATGGCCGGTTGCGGATCGAGCAAGTTAACCTGGAGTTGAACATGGTCGCCTTTTACATTCAGCTTGGTGTTGGAACGGGTCGCTGGTAGCGTCAGCGTGGGAGACGACCGGGGGCCGGCAGGAAGCTGTCCGGGATTGCTAATCGGGGCTACCGCCGACGACTCACGGAACCAGATTTCAATAAGCTTTGTCGTTGCGGATAGTTGCTGCGTATCGATTTGTACATTTCCACGAAAGACCATTTTTTGTGGGCGTATTCGGGCGGTCAGACGGCTGCTGCTATTGTTTCCGAGGGAGTCCTGGCTTGTGATGGTTGGATTGCCGTCCATGGGACCTGGCGTGGCAACTGGAATTTCCTGAAACCAGAGATGCAGATCATCCGCCTGGACGGTTCCCTGCTGGGGCTGGGAGATCTGTGCTTTACCGACTAGTGAAAAAACATGTCGGTCCTGCTTCCTGGTCAACCGACACTCCTGTTGCCAACTCGCCATGAATTCCGGGCGTGTGGCAGCACGGGACTTACCCTCATAGCGTCCCGGTCCAGTAGCCACGAATTGTCCTAATTGCTTGGATTGTGGTGGAAACTGGTACTCGATGTGGGGAGCGACCAGTTGGTGTTCGTTCTGGACGATCAACGCCTGGTTGGTATCTTCCAGGAGAATTCGTCTGTGAGGAAGGTTTAGTAGGACGCGTTGGGCACGGGCAATGGCACCGACTGAAGGTGCGCGTAGGATTACGGGATTTCCGATAGCTGCTAATTCAAGCGGTTCGATTCGAGCGTTTGGTTTGGAGGTCTTCCCAGGTGTCTGGATAACCGTGGGACTTGTTGGGTTAGCTGGGATGAGTGATTGTGGACGAAACCGTAAATCGAGTCGTTGGCAGGTTAACTGGTCCACGGGCCCGGCAGGGTTACGGATCAGGACATCGACGTGTTTTTCCAGGGAAACCACTTGTTTTCGCAGATCCATTCGCAACGGCCCCTGGCATTGAATCTCAACGGGGATGAGAGAGGTGGTTGCCTGTGGTTTAGTTGGGTCGCTGCTGATAGCAGTCGCGGATGTCGGTTGGCGAGCCAGGAGTTGTCGACTCAACTGGAGATGGATTCCATCGACATGAATCAATTCCATGGAGTCGATGGTATTGAATACATCAGGCGATTGGTCGACCCGGTCCGGGTTGTTGACACGGGCCAGGGTGATCACGAGGTCCTGGCCGCTTCCGTGATGTGGGCCCATGCGAAAATCTACTTCGTGTGGAGTCCAGATTCGCTGCCGATCGATTTGCACATTACGGGTTGAGATGTGGATTGCATCGTCGGAGTTTGCCGACGTTGCTGCGCTGTAGATGGACACTTTACCCAGTAATCGTCCGCGAGTGATCCGCCCTCCTCTTGTCTGGTTAAAGTTGAGGTTGCCTTCATGTTCCAGCATGGCACCCTCGGGCGCATCCAGTACGTAGGCCCGTCGCCGAGGCATTCCAGAAGAAAGTCCGGAATTTTCCTGTTGTGCATAAACAATCAGCGTACAGGGTTTAATTTCCAGGGCGTCATCACTGCGCGTGTTTTGTTTAAAAATGAGTGTCCCGTAATTACTTTCGATGATCGTGGGACTGTCCAGTTGCCAGGACCCGGGTGGGAAGATCTTTCCCAGTTCCTCTTGTCGTCGGGGGGTCATGGGTAACCACTTGGCATCGATACCAGCGGTGTTATTAGCCTGGGCGGGTGGCTCAATCCAGGGAACAATCAGGAGCGCATAGGCAGCATAGCTGGTCAGGACGATCAGCAGTGAAATCGCGGTACCCCAAGCACGTCGTAGCATTATTTTTCCGTCAACGGGTTATGGCTGTCCAATGACCTTCTGCCTGTCTCGTGGTCCAGGATCAATCCGTCGTGTAGTGGCGAATCAATTCGTCCCATCGTCCTTTTTCCTTCAGTAGGTGTTCGACCAATTCTCGTACGGCCCCACGTCCCCCGGGAGCCTGTGTTACGAGGTTGGCATGTTCCCTGATTTCATCCGCAGCATCCGCCACGCCGACGGCCCAGCCGACGTGTCGCATGACGGGCAAATCTGTCAAGTCGTCACCGATGTAACAGACCTGTTCGGGCTGCAGCTTTAGTTCTGCGATCACTTGCTGGGCAATAGAAAGCTTTTCTTCGAATCCCTGACGTACAATGTCGATTCCCAGTTCGGCGCTGCGTACCTTGACGATGTGAGATGTGCGGGCAGTGAGAATGCCAAACTTGTAGCCTGCGCGTTGCCACAGTTTGATCCCCAGTCCATCGCGGACATGAAAGGACTTTGCCTCGATTCCCTGGTTGTCGAAAATAATTCCTCCATCGGTCAACACGCCATCCACGTCGGACAGGATACACTCGATATCGTGAGCAGTTGCGGCGGCCATGCTTCAGGCTCCCCTTTGGTTACGTTGCTGTGATCCCGAGTCAGGCGCTCTTGGGCCAGGGCATGGGTACTTGCGGCTCATGGTCTCGTGCCTGGTCGGGTAACCAGGCCACGGTGTCCGTAATGTCGACAAGCCCTACAGGATCCCCCTGCCGGTTAACGACCGGCAGTTCACTGATCCTGTGACTGGCCAGCAGGGTCACTGCTTCTGTCATAAGCGAGTGGGCATTCACGGTATGAGGTTGGTGGGTCATGACATCACTTACGGGTCGGTCGATGGCATGATCCTGTTTTTGTTCCAGCAGGCGAGCCAGGTCGCTGTCGGTAAAGACGCCGGTCAGCTGTCCTGCCTCATTGGTCAGCATGACTGCTCCCGTTCGCCTGCCGGGTAACAGTGCCTGGGTAAATACCTCACGTACGGTTAACTGTTCGGATGCAATACGGCATTCATCCAGGGGCCGCATGACTGCTTCCACGCGAGTGAGTTGTCTGCCGAGGCTGCCGGCCGGATGGCAGCGAGCGAAATCGTTTTGATCAAAGGATCGCATGCGACTGACGACGAAGGCCAGTGCGTCTCCCAGGGCAAGCATCATGGTCGTACTGGTGCTGGGTGCCAGCTTCAGGTTGCAGGCTTCTTCGACCCTGCCCAACTCGAGCACGATATGAGCAGACCTGCCCAGGCGACTGGTGGAATCTGCCGTGATAGCGATCGTCGTAACATCCAGTTGTTTTAATGCAGGAAGCAGGCGTGTGATTTCCTCGGTTTCTCCACTGTAGGAAAGCAGGATGATGATATCCTGCGAGTGGATACGCCCCAGGTCACCATGGACGGCTTCACTGGGATGCAGGAAGTGCGCGGGTGTTCCGGTGGATCCGAACGTTGCAACGAGCTTGCGGGCAATCAGGCCAGCCTTGCCAATCCCAGTGAAAATGATTGTGGCTGGACAGCGAAAAATTGTTTGGGTTGCATTTGCGAATTCGATCGGAAGCGCGTTCGCTAGCTGCATCAACGCAGCAGCTTCTGTCCGAATGACCTGGCGCGCCAGGTCACAGGGATCAATCGTTGCCGAATCTGGCACGAGGTCCGCACGGGGAGAATCATCCATCTGCATACCGTCGTCATCCTTGACGAGAGAATTCTGCGCATATTTTCCGCGGCTGAAATTGTACCGGGGGTTGGAATCTGGGGCAACGTGAACGTTAGCTGGTTGCTGTTTGGCGGATTTGGCTAGCATGTCCTGCTTGCCCAAATGCCGTCATACGATCAACACAGACCTGTTTCATCGCCTCTCGTGCTGGTTTCAGGTAGTCACGAGGGTCAAATTTTTCACGAGCCTCTGCAAGGACCTTCCGGATCGCTCCGGTGATGGCCAGGCGATTATCGGTATCCACGTTGATCTTTCGCACGCCATGTTGGATACCACGCTGGATTTCTTCAACCGGTACGCCCCATGTCTGGCGGATATCTCCTCCGAATTCGTTAATGATATCCTGCAGGTGCTGGGGTACCGAGGAACTGCCATGCATCACGAGGTGGGTATTGGGAAGTCGTTGGTGAATTTCTTCAATTCGTTTCATGTCCAGCACGTCGCCATCGGGTTGGCGAGTGAACTTGTAGGCCCCGTGACTGGTACCGATAGCCACGGCCAATGCATCGACCCCGGTTGCCGCCACGAATTGCTCTGCCTCTTCCGGGTCGGTTAGCAGTTGATCACGAGAGAGGACCCCTTCTGCTCCATGTCCATCTTCCTGGTCACCCTGCCCTGTTTCGAGTGATCCCAGGCATCCTAGCTCTCCTTCGACCGAGACTCCCTTGGGATGTGCCATTTGCACTACCTCGGTCGTCACCCGGGCGTTGTAATCGAAATCGGCAGGTGTTTTACCATCTTCCTGGAGCGACCCATCCA
>JAZADA010000388.1:0-3977 GCA_036124135.1 Planctomycetota bacterium
GCAGACGATGGTTACGGCCGGGTTTTTGCACCCATTGGCCACTACCTGCCCAATGCGTGGGGAATCCATGACATGCGAGGCAACCTGGCCGAACTATGCAGCACCTATCACGATCGGCAACTCATCCCGGGAATCGATCCGAACGACCAGTCCCTCCCCGATCCCCGAGGCTCCCGGCATCGTATTTCACGCGGTGGCTCCTGGTGCAGTCCCCCTGAATACCTGCATGCGGCCTACCGTAACGCCTTCACGGGTACACAAACACCGCATGTTGGTTTACGTCTTGTCCTTCGCCAGGGCCCCCACCTGACACGGACACGGACCGAAATTTCCCAGGCCCTGCAACTCAAGCTGGATGCCGAGAAGAAGGAGAAAAAGTGATGCCTATCATTCTCCGCCTGGGAATCATGGCCTTCGTCTTACCGACGAGCATCTTGCTGGCTGACGATGCACAGTTTACCCGCCAGGTTCAACCTTTCCTTAAAACCTATTGCATCTCATGTCACGGCCCACAAAGCCAAAAGGGAGAGATTCGCTTTGATCACCTGACTGCCAGCATGAGCGACCGCAAGGAGGCTGAACTGTGGGCTCGCATGCTGGAAGCGATCGAGTTCGGTGAAATGCCTTCGGACACGGCCAAGCAATTTCCCACCCAGGCTGAGGCACGCCTGGTACAGGGTTGGATTAGCCGCACCCTGGAGCAAGCGGGCCTGGCAGTAGAGGAAAAGCGGGACAAGGAGGGCTATGGCAACCTGGTCTCACACGAGTTGCTCTTTTCTCCCCAGGAAAACACACGCACCGTTGACGCAGCGGCGCGACTCTGGCGTATCACGCCCAAGGCACTGGCCAACCTGTTACGAGGTGCTCGGATGGTCTCCAATCCCTTTGACCTGGAAAAACCGCATGGCAATTTCCGCGACTTCAAAGGCAAGTACCAGTTCAATTCGCTGATGGCGGAACAAATCACGGAGTTAGCCATCGCGCACTCCGACAAGGAGGCCAAGAACGCTCGCAAGATGGTGGTTGCTCTGCGAGAAAAGGGAAGCACCATCGACGAGGCCAACCGGGAGGCGATCAAGCGACATTATCAACACGTGCTGCGACGGTCGCCCACGGAGACGGAGATGGCCTCGTTGATGAAGCTGCTCAGGAAAGTGGACGCTGACCTGGGAGTACCGCGTGGACTCCAGGCTGCTTATGCAGCGATCATATTGCAGCCGGAAACCCTCTTTCGTTTCGAGGGGACCGGCGAGGCCGATGATTCGAACCTCGTAGCGCTTTCCCGGCGGGAACTGGCCACGTCACTTTCCTACGCCCTGACGGATCTACCGCTGGAGGGCAATATGCTGAGAGCCTTTGAAAACAAGGACCTGCCGGTGCGTGATATTATCCGTACCGAGGCCCAGCGTTTATTCGAGGATGAACAGCGGCCTTACGCGATGCAACGTCTGCTGCAATTCTTCCAGGAATACTTCGATTACCAGAAAGCCGAGGACGTTTTCAAGGACCAGATCCCGGGACACAAGCACTGGGCTCCGGCACTGGTCTATGACCTGGATGCACTGGTCATGCATACACTGAAAAAGGACCAGCAGGTCTTCAAGACCTTGCTGACCACTCCTGATTACCTGATCTTTGTGAACAGTCATCGAGATCATGGCAATCCCCTGGTCTACAATTTACCTCCGGACTGGAAACCTACGTTGAAACCCGTACCGTTCCCAAAAAACCAGCGGATGGGAGTGCTGACTCACCCGGCCTGGCTGGTAGCACACTCCGGTAATTTTGATAATGACCCGATTCGTCGTGGACGGTGGATTCGTTACAAGCTCCTGGGGGGCAATATCCCTGACATCCCCATCAACGTGGATGCGAAGTTGCCTGATGACAAATCCATGACCTTGCGAGAACGCATGCATGTAACCCGCGCCGAATCCTGCTACAAGTGTCACAGCAAGATGAACCCGCTGGGCCTACCCTTCGAACGTTACGATCATTTTGGTCGTTTCCGATTTGATGAATTAGACAAGCCGGTTGATACCAGCAGCCTGATCATCAACACGGGCATCGACGGGATAGACGGTAAGGTGAAGACCCCCTTCGAGTTGATCCAACGCCTGGCCAATTCCACCCATTGCGAGCAGGTTTTTGTCCGTTATGTTTTCCGTTTTTTCCTGGGACGCAACGAAACACTTGGCGACGCCAAGACTCTCCAGGACGCACACCAGGCCTATGTCACCAGCGAGGGCAGCATGAAGGCCCTGGTCACTTCACTACTCACTTCTGATTCTTTCCTTTACCGAGCCCAGCCTGGCCCCCGTACTCCTGGCGAGAAACCGACCAGGTGAGCGACTTCATTCACGGAGAAACTACATGCCCATCCTTGGCGCCCACATGTCGATTGCCGGCGGTTTTGACAAGGCCGTCGAACGTGCCCACGAGGCAGGCTGCGACTGCGTACAGATCTTCAGCAAGAACAACAACCAATGGCGTGCACGTCCGATCGCCGAGGGAGCTCCCGAGCAGTTCCAGCAACGCCTCAAGGAACTGGAAATCGCACATCCGCTGATCCATGCTTCCTACCTGATCAACCTGGGCAGCCCGGATGAGGGACTATGGCAACGCTCGGTCGAGGGACTGGTCACGGAAATCCAACGGGCGGATCAGCTACAGATTCCTTTCGTGGTCGTCCATCCTGGCGCCTATACTTCCAGCGACGAGGCCAGCGGCATTCGTCAGATTGCCCTGGGCCTGGACGAGCTGCACCAGCAGACCGAGGGGGTTTCCAGTCGTGTGCTGCTGGAAACCACAGCCGGACAGGGAACCAACCTGGGCTGGCAATTTGAACAACTGGCAGCCATGCTCGACCAGGTCAAGGATCCGGAACGTCTCGGGATCTGTGTCGACACCTGCCATATCCATGCTGCAGGGTACTCGCTGGCAACGGAAGAGGAGTACGAGGAAACCTGGCGATCATTCGAGAAGGTACTGAGCATCAAACAGATCCAGGCAATGCATCTCAACGACAGCAAGCGGGAACTGGGGTCACGTGTAGATCGTCACGAACACATCGGACAGGGCGAAATTGGACTGGAAGCTTTTCGCTGCCTGATGAACGACTCTCGGTTTAGCACCATACCCATGTACCTGGAGACACCCAAGCAGGACCCCGATGGTGGCGAGGACGGTGATCTACTTAACCTGCAGGTACTACGTGACCTGGTTGCCTAGGTCACACGACGGGCAGCTCACTCCAGCAGTCGCACCTGGACGGCATCGGCCGTGGCATGATCGAGTCGCACCACGCTGTCATCCGGCAGCCTGAACGTCCAGATCGTTCCCTCCGCTTCACGAGGCCCCGTTTCAATTACCATTGCCAGCTGCAGACTGGTTCCCTGGGCCCCGGGATCCAGTTGTACCACTTCCGCGCGATGGCCCTCTCGCAGCAACGCAGCCTTCACAGGCTGCCCGGGTACCAGGTGGACAAAGTCTTCCGGGATCTCCGAACCATGCGGATCCTGTAGTGGATGGCCCAGCTTGTCATCCAGGTAATCAACTGCTTCTTCGTCGTGAACATGTTCCAGTCGGTGTGCCTGTTCGTGTAGTTCGTCGACCGGGGTTCCCAGGTGCTGCAGATACGTTTCCCAGAGCCGGTGAGCTCGCAGTAATCGACGTCCCTCCGTGACTCCAGCCTCGGTGAGTTCAACATGATCATCTCGCACCGTGGCCAGTTCCTGCCGTTGTAACCAGCGAATGGCCTTGCGGATCCGTTCCTCACGGCCTTCCACGTAATTCACGATATCACTGACCGGAACCTCAGTCGTGGGACTCCGCAGCACGCATCCCAGGACATCTTCCACCAGTTGTTGAGGTACGGCCCGACGGCGACGCAGCCAATCAGCGGCCAGTCCGTAGCGCGGTGCCAGCAGGAAAACCAGCAGGAACTGAGCGGCACTGGCCACGACCACTGCCGATCC
>JAZADA010000389.1:0-18185 GCA_036124135.1 Planctomycetota bacterium
GTCCCCACCACACCAACCGGAGCAGCTTCCGAGAAAGACTCAGGCGCTATTTGAAATGGTGTCTGCTTCCTCCGCCCGCGAATGTTCGCTGGCGGGCATGCGGGTCACCTGGTCGCCGCGCGTAACGCAAACGGTGTTTGCAAGGCCAACCTTGGGCGACCCGTATCGAGCCAGCAAACCCAGGGCAAATTCAATAGCCTGATCAGTCGCTGGTCCTGTCACCAGTGCTAGTGGCCCCGTGAAATCCTCTGGATCCAACATCGCGCTGCTCGTCGAATGGGGCAAGGCATGTGAATATTCCAGCTGGTGGTTTTCCGTCTCGTTGCGTCCCAGGATAACTTTCGTCTGCTCGTCGAAGCGGAAATGCCTGCCAACCTTTACGAGTTCGAAATCCCATGGCTGGGGATCAACCTGGATCTGGATCAGGTCATGGACCTTGCGACCAAACAACGGTTCCGTCAACGCACATCCGGTCGAGGGGGTAGGGACTTCATCGAGTCCGTAGGCCTTTGCCAGTCGAATCAATCCCTTACGACTGCGGCCCTGGAAAGCATAGAGCAGATCACGGTTAACCAACCCCTTACGTTCCGGCAGGGTCGGCTGTAGCAGTTTCGCTGAAAGAGGACGCAGCAACAGATCCTCCAACCCCGAGTGATGCGAAATCACGTCCAGGTCCCGCCGTTTCTGACTCATGGGCCGTTGGCCCACAACTTCTCCACTGACGATAAAATCTGCTCCGATTTGCTCCATGAACTTGTGTGCTCGCTCAAACATGTAGATCCGACAATCAACACAGGGGTTGGCCCCCTTGCCGTATCCGAAACGCGGGTTCTTGATCAGTTCCAGGTAATCCTCTTCCTGGCTGACCACCGTCAAGCGAACACCCAACCGGTTTGCGGCCTGGGCCGAGAGATCCTGGCAGCACGTGAACATGGTCTTGAAATTCAATGCTTCCACTTCGATACCCTGGTCTTGCATGATGCGTATCGCCAACATGCTATCAAGGCCACCAGACAGTAGTGTCACACAACGTGTCATCACACGCTCCTGTTCAATCAGACGGATAAGGAATGGGTTGATCTTCGATCTGGGCCAGGGCGTTGCAAGCTGCATTCTGCTCAGCTTCTTTCTTATTACGCCCCCAGGCCGAGGCAAATAGCCTATCACTCACGAGTGCGGCCACCTTGAAACACTTGGCATGATCCGGTCCTTTTTCATCCAGCAACTGGTAGACCGGTGTACTCCCAAAGTCTTTCTGGGCCAACTGCTGAAGTAGTGACTTGTAGTTCCCTCCGGACTGGCCTGAGGCGACCAGTTCGATCTCGGGATCCATGAATCGTTGCACGAACTGGCTCGCCGCATCTGCCCCGCCATCAAGATAGATCGCTGCGATCAGGGACTCGAACAAGCCAGCCATCAAGGACGCAGGCACCGACTCGCTTTTCGTCATCCCCTTGCCAATCACCAGGAATTGCTCCAGGTCCAGTCCGTTACTGACCTTGGCACAGGTCTGGCGACTGACCACCGACGATTTAATCGCGGTCAGTTCACCTTCCAGGTAATCCGGATATTTTTCGTACAACCGCTGACACACTACAGCTCCCAGGATTGCATCACCGAAAAACTCCAGGCGTTCATTCGATTCCAGGCGGTGATCAGCACCCGAGGCATGGGTCAAGGCCAGCATCAACAAAGACTTATCCTGGAACGTGTACTCCAGTTGCTGTTCACAACAGGCGATTTGTTCCTCGACTGCGGCACCCACCACACGATGAGATCGCACCAGGGGCGAAGGGATGCGGGAGACATCAGCAGGAGAAGTAAAATCTTCAGGCATGAAACTATGCAGGTGTCAAAATAATCAAGGGATTTCCAAGACTGCCATGCAATCTCAACCCATCATCTGGCTCCCACAACGGTACAGGACGGAATACCTGTACCGTCTCCGTCCCTCAGCATGAAAACTTAAATCAGATCAAGCACCCGAGGGGCAAGTTGACCTGATTTAGACTTTCCTACCTGTCATTCCCGACCACCGGGAGCGTTATCAACGGTATCAAACACCCCGGTGATTGTCAACGTAACGGATCGTGCACCGGGCGTGCGCACGACATCATAACAGGCTCTATTTTCTCGCTTTTTTTCAGTTTCGAACGCTTGACCCGATCGTCCGGACTGCGAACAATTCCGCATTACCCGGCTGGTTCTATTGGTCGCCTGTCTGTGACTATGAATTGCAATTCCAGGAAGAAACCCAGGCGACCCCGGCAGCATCCACTTTGTAATACAAGTTTGCAATACAGCCAGTTTACCTGGCCAGGAAATTCCAAACCAACCTTTCCTTGTAACCTGCTCGCTTCCAAGGGACTACCTGGCCATCATGCTGTCGTACCACCTTACCATGCTGGCTTCCCCATGGACCGCCTCGCCCCCCCATCGTTGTGACTATCAGGAAGATTGTCTTTTAGATCAACCAGGAAATCGGTGAACATGAATTTACTTCCCCGCGTGGCAATCGGCAGTATTCAACCTGGCACCGACCTGCAACCAATGTTCTGGGCTTTAAACGAATGCCTTAACCAGGAAGGCATTAATGTCCAGAATTTCTCGGCACACGCCAACTACAAGGGTTGTTGTGCGGAGCAAGATCATTGCCACAACCCGGTTCGTATCCTGGACAACTGGCTGCAGGGCGAACGTGGCTGCCAGGATTTTTTCTGGCGATCCACTCGTTACGCTGATATGGCCGTGGTTTCCGGCAGCTACCCTACTGGTATTCCGGATTCAAACCAGCCGAACACGGTTTCCGCGGCCGGCAATCTCGAAACCTTGTGTCAACGATTAGATCTAGCTCGCATCGTGGTCCTGGATGCTTCTCGACTGGGAGCCTGTCTAATCCCTCCTCGACCGGACGAGATCGATGCCATCCTCCTCGATCGTCTTCCCACTCACACCAGTCTGACACAATGGAAAATCATCTTCCAGGCACTCTGGGACACCCCGGTACTGGGTTACCTGGGTGCTGGCACGACAGCTCGCCGGGAACTGGACGACCATTCGCGACATATCCACTTGTCTCGAAACCACCGCCAGCGACTGGGGCGCCTGCTGGGCAACAACCTGGACATGACACACCTGCTGCGAATTGCTGCGGACAGGCAGGCTTCACCCACTGTGAATACGAGCTTTGCCAATCGCCCTGCAGGCAGCCTCCGGGTTGCCGTAGCTCTCGATGAAGCATTCCCTTGCCATTGTCCTGATACGCTCGACCTCTTCGAAAGTTTTGGTGCGAGCCTGCATGAATTCTCACCACTTCACAGTGAAAGCTTACCTGCAGGAACGGACCTGGTTTACATCGGTTGTGGTCGACTGGACACGATGGCCGAAAGACTGGCAGAGAACATCTGCCTGCAACAATCATTACAGCATTACGCAGCTCGCGAAGGTCGTATTTACGCCGAGTGTGACGGCCTGGCGTACCTCTGCAAGCAGCTCCAGTTACCAGGTGGCAAACAGATCCCGATGGCTGGCCTGTTACCAACCACCGCACAGTTACAACCCCAGGTAGTCCAGCCGTTACCCCAGGAGACTCACTTACTTCAAGACAGTTGGTTTGGACACAAGGGAACCAGCCTACGTACTTACTGGAATCCGCGTTGGCTGCTCGACTCGTGCACCTCGATCAAGCCGATTGCGCTGACAGACCAGGCACAACCATTACTGGTTTCCCACCAACAGGTGATTGGTAATCTTGCTCACCTGGATTTTCCCGCACATGCGGAATATCTCCCACGATTCTTCGCCTCGGATCTTACTCGGCTGCCAACGTTCCTGTAATCGATAGAACTGATCCAGCCAGCAGAAAGTCTGCTCCCAGGTCCGATAAAGTAACATCCCGTTAACCGAAGCTCTCTCGGTTAGGCGCTTACACTTACATACGACTCGGTATAGAATAGGGTCTATTACCAAGACCGTGTGAATATCATTGACCTCCCCTGTCTTGATTGATATTTATACGCCGGGCACGACAGGCCTGGATTACTCGACCAAACGAAATTCTCCTCGATCGGCCGCCTATCGGCCACAGCCTCGGACTCTTGCACTTGCAGCTGCGACGGACGGCCCGATCGCAAAGCATCCAACCCTAGCAACTGGTTTTTCTTAGCCTGGAGATATTGTCATGATCAATACGCTTTATCTCCCGGAATTACGTGAAATGCTGGACCAGGGTCAGACAAACGAGCTGCGCGAGTTCTGCAATATTCTTCACCATCCGCTGCGGGCAGCGGAATTCATGGAAGGCCTGGATGCACATGAAGCGTGGCAGGTCCTCAAGCACGCTGACTCAGCACAGCGACTGGGAATCTTCGGATACTTCGATCACGAGAAACAGCTGGCGATCCTGGAGCATGAGAATCGCAATGAAATCGCCGAGTTAATTGCCGTCCTGGCTCATGACGACCGGGTCGACTTACTACAGGAAATAAGCCCGAAAGCCACCAGCGAACTGCTGCCCCTGCTGCCGGAAACCGAACGTCGAGATATTCTTCGCTTACAGATGTTCCCCGAGGGTACCGCTGGAGCGGTGATGACCAGTGACGCAGCCATGCTCGCCGAACAGCTAACCGTTAGCGAGGCCTTCCAGGAACTCAGTGAGCAGGCCGAAGAACTGGAAACCATCTACTACCTCTACGTCGTGGACGAGAAGCAACACCTGCGTGGTGTCGTTTCCGCCCGGCAACTGGTATCGGCGATGGGACGCACGGACACCCAGTTAGCTGACTTGATGGAAACCGACATTGTCCTGGTGGACGCATTTGATGACCAGGAAGTGGTCGCTCAAAAGGTGGCTCGCTACGACCTGTTGGCCATCCCGGTTGTTGATAGCGACCGCCATATGCTCGGCATCATCACTCATGACGACGTGATTGACGTCGTACGCGAAGAAGCAACGGAAGATGCCCATCGGATTGCCGCGGTCGACCCGCTCGAAGAAAGCTATCTAAAGACACGCTTACTGACACTTAGCTGGAAACGAGGAATCTGGCTAACCATCCTGTTTGTTGCCGCCCTCTTGACCGCACTCATTTTACAGAATTACGAAACCGCCTTGGCCAACCACGCCTGGTTAGTGGCTTTTATACCGTTAGTCATTTCCAGTGGCGGAAACACGGGCAGCCAGTCAGCTACGCTGGTCATTACTGCCATGGCGGTGGGCGACGTCAAACTGACAGATTATTTTCGTGTCATCAGTCGAGAGCTCGCCATGGGACTGGTCCTCGGTGGTTTCCTGGGCAGCATTGGTTTCCTGGTCGCCTATATCATGGTTCGGTCCGTGCAAATGGCCGTAATCATTCCAGTGACACTTATTCTTGTGGTCATTTGTGGTGCACTCGCGGGTTCCATTCTGCCTTTGGTTTTCAAGCGACTGGGCCTGGACCCGGCCTTGATGAGTAATCCTTTCGTGGCCGGGATCGTTGATATCCTGGGAATTGTAATCTATATGAATGTCGCCCTGACATTCTTAACCTAACCGGGCTTCTTCCGCTTAACGGCCCAGCACAGACCACGGCACACTGCCTATGCCAATTCACGGTAGTGCCTGACCAGGCGACTTGCCGATTGACTGACGTCAAAACATTTACTTGCTCTCTGCCGACCCGCTTGCTCCAGATCGCAACGCAGCTGAGGCAAACGCAGTAGCTGGCAGATCGATTCCGCCATTTCCCGAGGCGAATCCGACGGTACCAGCAAGGCCCCATCACTCTCCGTCGCAGGAAAGATCTCCCGCGTGCCTCCCACTTCCGTTGCCACGACGGGACATCCGCTGGCGGCTGCTTCCAACAAGACTCGTCCCAGTGGCTCCTGGCGGGCTGGATGAACCAGGGCCGTCCACTGTTGCATTAGTGCCGACACATCATCCCGGCGCCCGAGGAAATGTACATGCCCGCGTAGTTGCTCATGACTAGCCATTTCGATCAGGCGCTGCTCGTAAGCGATCACCTCTTGTTTCTCAGAATGACGTTCTCCGACGATTGTCAAATGAACCTCGGGAAAATGATTGCGCACGAGAGGCATGGCTTCCAGGAGGATTTCCCAACCCTTTCTCAAGCCCAGTTGACCGACACCTCCGAGAATCGGCACGTTCCTGTCTAATCCTAACTGCTGATGCAAACTACCCTCGGCATCGGCAGGGAAAAACTGATCAAGCGCCACGCCATTATAAAGCACCTGGACCCGCTGCTTATCGACACCACGGGCCACGTACCAGTCGCGGGTGGCCTTTGAGACGGCCAGTAAACGACTGTGCAGATTCAGATCACGAATCGCCTGGCCACTGATATTCATCATGTCCCGCAGGTGTCCCACGCTGGCGATTCCCAGGCAACTAGTAACCGGTCCTGCCAGTCGGCTCATCGACAGGCTATTGGCATGGACCAGGTCAGGTTGCGTCGTGTCGACCAGTTGCTTGATCATTTCCCGTCGCTGAATGATGGAATCCTGCTGCCCTGTCACGATCCGGGGATTCCAGGAAACCGTTTCCACCTCTTGTTGAATCAGTTGATCGGCCAATTCGCTTGGTGCTGGCGCTGCCACGATCGGCTGAATGCCTTCTTGCAGAAGAGAAGGGAGTACTGCAAGCAGGGAGTTTTCCCCCCCGTTGCATGTACCAAACTCACAAAGAAAGAGAACGCGAATCATCGAGATGCCATTGGCCACGGGCCGTCTACCCGTCAAAGCAATCCGTACGCGGCAAGTGTTTGTCGCAACGAGTCTTCTTCGGAGGGATCCAGGTGAGTCATTGGCAGTCGCAACTCACCAGAGTCACGTTGCAACATCTTCATGGCCGCCTTGATCGGGATTGGATTGGTTGCCAGTCCCAACATATCTCGACAAAGTGGAAATAGCTTGTGGTGCCACTGGCAGGCTGCCGTGGTATCACCCTGCTGATAGGCCTCGACCATGGCAATCATATCCTTTGGAATGATATTGCCTACCACCGAGATAACCCCCTCACCACCGATGGCCAACAATGGCAATGTCAGGCTGTCGTCGCCGCTAAGAATCGTCAACTCCGTTTCCAGCAACACCTGGGAGGCCTGGTCCAGTGAACCCGTGGCTTCCTTAACCATTGTGATATTTTCCAACTCGGCTAGTCGAACAATCGTTTCCGGTTCAATATTCTTACCCGTGCGCCCGGGAATATTGTAGACACAAATGGGTAAATCTACTTCTTCAGCAATTGCCCGGTAATGCTCGTAAAATCCTTGTTGGGTCGGCTTGTTATAGTAAGGAGCGACCATGAGCGCGGCATCTGCTCCCTCCTTGGCTGCCCATTGGGTCAGTCGAATTGCCTCCGCGGTGCTGTTGGATCCTGTACCTGCCATTACCTTGATCCGACCGGCAGCATGAGCAACCACGACAGCAATGACACGCTCATGCTCTTCATGAGTGAGCGTCGGTGATTCTCCTGTCGTTCCCGTGGGACAGAGACAAGTAGTTCCTGCCTCGACCTGGAAATCGACCTGGGCTTTCAAGGCATCTTCATCAATAGCACCGTCTCGAAACGGCGTTACCAAAGCAACCGAAAGGCCGGCAAACTCGGCACCTTGTCTGGGCATCTTATTCACTTTCCAAGTGGGTTTGAACGGGTTGATAGGTCCTTCATCTCTTTTGACAGGACGGGACCATCATAAGATCTCGCCCCGCTCGTCGCAAACGGGGGCAACATGGTTTTCCAGCACATCTATTGAAGTAGTTGTTTCATCTCGTGTACGGCCTGTTGCATCCCTACCATCAGGGCGTGAGCCACAATACTGTGCCCAATATTTAACTCGACCATCTGGTCCAAGGCCGCGATCGGCTTAACATTCTGGTAATTCAGGCCGTGTCCCGCATTTAGGGTCATGCCGTGATCAACAATCCACTGACTCGCTTTGGTCAGCTTGCCCAATTCCTGCTGCTGCAGATCACCCTCCTGGATGGCATACTGTCCCGTGTGCAGCTCGACCGCCGCCACTCCCAGTTCTGCCGCCATGTCAATCTGTTCAGCAACCGGATCGAGGAACAGGCTCACCAGGATGCCGGCCTCCTGTAGTTGCTGAATAACGGGAGCCACGTTATGGCGTTGAGCAACAATATCGAGGCCACCCTCGGTGGTCAATTCTTCTCGCTTCTCTGGGACCAGGGTGACCTGCTCAGGACGTGTCCGGCAAGCGATCTGGACGATGCCCGGATCACAGGCCATCTCCAGGTTCAACTTGACATTTACCGTTTCCCGGAGAACTTCCTCGTCACGATCCTGGATATGCCGTCGATCCTCACGCAGATGAATCGTAATACCATCGGCTCCTCCGAGTTCAGCCAAGACGGCGGCCTGAACAAGATCCGGTTCCTTGCCCCGACGTGCTTCTCGCACCGTGGCGACATGGTCAATATTGACTCCTAGTTCCGCCATCCTGCTTCTCTCCAGTTCTCGTGCCATTCCTGGCCATCGATGATTCTCGAATTCCGTGTTAGGTTCGAACCCCTTACATGGCATCTTAACGGGACATCCAAGACAGGACTAGCGGGTCTGAAATGTCTGGTAATAGTCGATAACGCCATCCCCATCTCGATCCTGTTCCAGCATCATGCAGTTTTGTTTGGGATTAAAATGCAATTCCGAACGAACGCCCGTAGGATCATGGTGAATCCATGGCCCTGGCTGCTGACTCATGAATTGTTCAAAAGAAAGCCTCTCGCCCTCCTGGCCACGTCCAGGTTGCCGGCGCTGAATATCCATCGCCAGGTATACCAGGCCCACCACAAGGAATACAAAACATATCCGTTTTATGGCAGCCCACGAAAAAGATCCCTCGCCACTGCCTGGCATACGCTGCCAGTCGTCAGGCAGCTGATCTTCTTCCCTATATTCGCCGGTGGTCAACAAGCGACGACTGGATTCCTCATCTTCCCGGGACACGCGAACAATGAAAGATGATAGCCAGACACCTGCTGCAGCATTAAAATCATTTTCCTGGGCAATATCGGTGGCAATCTCCTCCTGCGCCAGGTAATCCGCCATGTAACCTGCTTCCGCCAGGTTTGTCATGCGGGCAATAGGGACCCAGTCCTGTACGCCCTGTAACTTCATACCGCAACCACTGCAAAATGCCGGAACAGGATCTTTTTCCGGTAACACCAGTTTGCACCCTGGACACTGTAAAGCTGCCATGCGTTCCCTCCCTCAAGACGAATGATCGATCACCCGTGCACCATGATTATCAGCACAGGTGATCTCGTATTCTAACTCGCATCCCCGTGGATCCTGTCGAGCCTGCTGTACGAACGTCGCTGCCGCAGTTGGATCAGGAAACAATGCAAACAGGGTTGGCCCCCAGGAGGATTGCCCCACCCCTTCGATCCCCAGGGAACGCATCCAGGCAACACGCTGAATAAGTTCCGGTCCATGGTACGCCCCTCCCTGGACCGTAGCAAAACAACTCCCGGCCAATTCACCAAATCGGAACACGGCGCGAGAAAATCGCCCGAATTGGCCTTGCTGGGCCGCGGGCACAATCTCCTGATCAATTTCATCCTGGAGACGTTGACTCACCTCTTCCGGAACCGGGGCAATTTGACCGAATGCCGCAGTTTCACGTTCTCCAGATAATCCCACTCCCTGGCGAGGACTGACCAGGACAAATTGCCATTGTGGGGGTAACTCTACACGGACCTGCAAGGGAGAGATGTCCTCGTCAGCAGCCTTACCGGCATCAACAATCAATCCCCCGGAACAAAACCCATGACTGCCAATAGCAGATCGCAGGCCACGCCCGACACTGCAAGCCAGGTCAACAATTGTCGTATCCGATCGCTGCTGCCAATGATTTAGTCCAGTTGCCAATGCCAGGCCCAGCTGCGTACCCACCCCCAGGCCAACGTGTTCCCGGGCAATGGATTTGACCGTCACACGACAGCCTGGCAACCGTGTTTGCTCATGCCATTGCTGCCAATGCCTGGCAAACGCTGTGACCCGCGTTGCCAGGGGCCCTGACACTTCGAACTTCGGGCACGGAGTCAATTCAAGATGCACGGCGGGCTGCTGGACCATGACTCCGACTCCGCCATACTGCCTGCGATCCGGCCGACCAAAAGAGAGTAATCCAAAATGCAGCCGACTTGGCGCTATCACCTGGATCTGACGCGAGGTTTCAGCGGCTGACATGGAACCTGCCTTCCTTTCAGGAAGCACTTTTCTCGATGGCTTCTGCGACATAGTCCTGGAGCAAGGCAAAGGCCTGGTGCTCCTGGGAACCCGCTGTTTTTTCAACGATCACCTGCAGGGCATCCAACTGGGTCCTGATCAGATCCGCCGGCAGAAACTGGACACGGGTAGCCAGGATCGCAGCTTCCACCACGGCATGCTTGGCCCGGTTAAAACCGAAAAAGTCACGGTGTCGCCCATGATCCAGCACACGACAATCCATCGTCACACGTTCATCTCGATCGTCAACAGAATCAACCTCAAAGGCATACCATCGACAGGCCGCCTCGAGGATATTTCCATCCACGGAGGTGGCTGGTCTCATTGCGGGCAGTGGATCCAATTGATTCACGGCCGCCCGGGCAATTAACTCCACGTCATCGGTCACATGCAATACCCCCTGCCTGGCACGCTGCAGGTTCTGGCAGGTGGTCGAGGTTTGGTACGGCCTCAGCGTGAATCGCGTCATGGATTCATCTACCCGTGGCCCCATGGGTGAAACATTGACGCTGCCGTCATCATTGCGTGTCGTAACAATGGCTTCAAGTATCACGAGATGCTAATCCTGTTCGAGTAACGATAGCGGCTGGTTGTCTACTAAAAGGTAATTGGCCGATCTGTCGCAGGCGCCACCGATCGCTCAACTTCCCGACGTTCCTCATCGAGAGTTGGCAGTGGCTGCGGGACTGACAATCCACTCACCTCGAGAAAGTTGGCCAACAGGGGATAACCCACGGAGGTCAGCACTGATTCTGGATGAAACTGGATTCCAAAAAAGGGCAGTTCTCGATGACGTATTGCCATCACTGTTTCATCGGCCAACCATGCCGCAACTTCAAGTTCTTCTGGCAGCGTCTCCCGGTCAACGACCAGGGAATGGTACCGGCAGGCCGTGATGGGATTTTCGATCCCCTGGAAAACACCCCGGTTATCATGAAACACATTACTGGTACGTCCATGCATCGGTTCTTCGGCACGTACAATTTGGCCTCCCAGGGCAGCTACCATGCACTGGTGCCCCAGGCAAACTCCCAGGATCGGAACCTTTCCGATGAATTGCCTGACCAATTCAAGTGATGGGCCTGCTTCCTGCGGTGAACAGGGCCCCGGTGACAGGACCAGGGCATCGAGCGACAACTCCTGGAGTTGTGCACAGGTCACCTGGTCAAATCGAACCACCTGGGTCTCCTGGCCTAACCGATTCAGGTAGCGAGCCAGGTTATGAACGAAACTGTCGTAATGATCGATCAAAACTATCATGCAATCGTCATGCTTTCCTGGAGAAACCCTTTGGCTTATTCGCGTGGCTGCAGTGACCTGATCATCCCGATTGCCTTATCCCAGGTTTCCACGTACTCGTTGCGCGGAGTCGACTGGGCCACGACACCACCTCCGACGGGAAACTGCCACCATCCTTTGCCAGCAATGATCGTTCGAATCAGGATACTCAGATCCATGGTTCCGTTAAAACCAATATATCCCATGGAGCCGCAATAGGGTCCCCGTGCTGTCGGTTCGAGCTCTGCGATAATCTCCATGGCTCGCACCTTCGGAGCACCGGTAATGGACCCACCTGGAAAGGTGGCCCGTAACAGATCAAGTGTTGTCATGCCTTCAGCCAGCTTCCCTCGCACTACGGAAACCAGGTGCTGAACATACTCGTACGTTTCCAGTCGACACAGGTCAGAAACATAAACGCTTTCCGGCGTACATACCTTTGACAGGTCATTGCGAAGCAGGTCCACGATCATCACATTTTCGGCAAGATCTTTTTCACTGCCTCGCAGATCATCTGCCGTAAACAGATCGGCAATCGGATGGGAAGAGCGTCGTCTTGTTCCCTTGATCGGTCTCGCTTCAACCAGGCCATCCTGGACCTGCAAGAAACGTTCCGGCGATGCGCTAACCACCTGGAAATCATTCGTTTGAAAATAACCGGCAAAGGGAGCCGCGTTGCAACGCCTCAGCCTCAGGTAAAGCGAAACGCTATCGTCATGAGCTGGATACAGGAGCCGCTGTGAAAGATTCACCTGGAAGATATCCCCGGCATGTATATACTCCACGGCGCGTGCTACGGCCTCACAGTAACCGTCCGCGGAAAAATTGCTAACCAATCCTGGAGGGCCCGGAACGTCAAAACAAGCCGCTCCCGAGTCCATCGACAGCCGTTCATGATCAGCAACTTCGTCAACCCTCGAGGTAACATCCGGCTCGTCATAAATCCAGCCTTCCAACTGCAGCAGGCGTTCCTCGGCACGTTGCTGGCGAGCCGCCTGGTCCTGGCACGGTAAACCCTGGGAAATGATCCAGGCTCGATTTTGCTCGTTATCAAAGGCAACTACGGCGTCATAAAATCCCACCGCCAACGCAGGTACCTGGAACTCGTCGTGGCGAACCTGCGGCAAACGTTCCAGGCTATAAGCCAGGTCGTAGCCAAAGAGACCTGCGATGCCTCCCTGGAAGGGGGGCAAATCTTCACAATGACGTGTCGTCAGCGAGGCATCGAACGCTGACATCCTCTCCTCCAGCAGGTCAAACCCATGCCGATCCTGGGCAGACACCTCCAGGTAATCAAAAGGATCGACCGCGATATAGGAGTATCGTCCCAGCTGGTGATCACGCCGCGCACTGTCCAGGAACAGGCAATGTGGCCGAACTGCCAGCCTGGCAAAAACGGCCTCGCTATCGGGCATTGGCACCAACTCTCGAACCAGTGGCGCAAATCGACGCTGTTGCCCGGATCCCGGGGAATCATGGGTCGATGCTGAAAATGAGTCCGACATGCCTTACTCCTCTTTCCCGGATTCAGGCAGGTGAGAATCTATTTGCCGAGTTGCCGCTCGACCACTCAACTTAAGGCGATGGTTCTGCTCGGTTCGCGTGAGGTAACCCCAGTTCAGGGGCTGGTCCTGCTGGTATTGTTTTGAGAGTGTCACTGCCGTCATGGCCTTGGCCATTTCATAACCCAGGTAGAACGCATGGGACGCATCGACATTGCCAGGTGGATCCTGCTGACCTTCCCCCTGCATCAATCGTTCGAAGAGCAAGAACGGATCCTCGTCACTGAGGTGCAACCCCGCAGAAACCAGGTGGATCGCTTGATCTTCCACGAACAGGCGATAATTCGGATCCTTGATGTCGCGAGCCAGTCGTTCCAGGTTTTGCTCACCGAATCGGTGCACCTGGGTATCACGTAAGCTGACAAGGTTTTCTTCCAGGTGCTTGGGCGGCACACGTTGTCGCAGCGAGAAATGGACTAACCGACGTGCCAGGTCACATTCCTTCACGCTGGATCTGCTCCAGTTGATCACCTGGGTCGTCAATACGCTATGAATAGAAAGTTCTTCACAGATCGCCAGCAGGAGAACATTGACACCGGCACTGTCAACATCGGTCATTTCTGTCAGGTTACCAATTCCCATCATCATCTCTGCATCAGGAAATTTCTGTCGTACTGTCCAGTATCGCTGCAGGCTCTCCCCGAATCCAAATCCAATGGGTTCCAGGATCGGATCGATCCTCAGGGGAACACCGGCAACAGCTAACTGTTCCACGGTTTCCTCCAGGCCTGCCAGCGTGGCAGCATCATCTGGTATGACCACCACCGGGCATCCCCAGTCCACTGCCTGGTCTCGATTGCTCGAATTCACGGACAGCACCAGTTCCGCGCCTGCGTGAACGGCTGGCTCAATTTCTCGCGGATTCAAACTGTCAATCGACACGCGATGTCCTTCCTCTCGCAACGCCTTGACACAAGCTCCCACACCAGACCAGGCATCTCCCGGATTACAACCAACATCAATCAAGTCCGCCCCCTGGCGACGCAACTCATCTGCCATCGTGATGATTTCCGCCAGAGATCGCTGAGGCGCATGATTAATTTCCGCCAGGATCTCGATCGCATAGTCGCCATAATTATCAGCGAGGGGAGTTTTCGCCCCCAGGAATTCTGGCAGGTTTCGCAAATCCCGCGGACCAACATGAATAGGGACGGTTACCTTCTGTTCCAGGGGCGACAGATCTCCCTGGCAATAGCCGGGCAATACCATCGCATCATACTCCGGTGAAACCTCGACATGGCGGGCAATCCACCTGGGTGTCATCAGGGCAGCAACCGTAATGGGCAACACCTGGACGGTATAGTTAAACTGAAGCGTTTCTCCCAGCGATTCGAGCATCTCCCTCAAGGCATGCTCCGCCAGCCGGCCCGTGACAAAATGAACGGACTTCCCCTGGACCTCGAAACGCGTTGGCGTGGCATTCATCCCGTCACACCCTGTTGGTCAATGGTGCTCATAACGAAAACCCCCGTTGATCGGGATCACTTGTCCGGTGACAAAGGCCGCTGCCGATGACGCCAGGAAACGCGCCACGGTTGCCACGTCCTGGGGTGTACCCCAGCGTTGCAACAATGCCTCTCCAACAGCACGCTCCTGCCAGGCAGCCGATGCCTGTTCGCCCCAGGCGGTTTTAATCCAGCCGGGAGCCAGGCAGTTCACACGCACCTCGGGAGCCAGCGACTGGGCCAGGCTGCGACTGAAAGCCATCACAGCGCCCTTGATGGCAGCAAACATCTCACCGCTATCGCCTCCCATACCCCGTTCTGCCTGGTCCCATCCCACGTTCAGGATAACCGGCGGGTTGCCTGGATCTGCAACTTCTCGCATTCGTTGACCCACCAGGCGACTGAGCCCGATGGTACCTAGCACATCGACACGCCAAAGCTGGTCTAGTTTTTCTTCGAAAGAACCTTCTGCCCGGGTGCCGGTAAGCACATCTACGCCGGCATTATTGATCCAGATATCGACTCCTTGTTGCCACTGCCAGGCGGCTTCCACGAACGCTTCGTAACCTTCCCGGGTGGCCAGGTCTGCCTTGATAAATTTTGCCTGGCATCCCTGTTGCTGGATCTGCTGGACGATTTCAGCAGCAGCATCTTCGCTCTGCCAGCCATGGACCAACACGTCAGCACCGCCCCTGGCCAGTTCCAAGGCCATGGCAGCGCCCACGCCACGCGACGAGCCCGTGACAACGGCCACACGTCCGGTCAAATCCTGGGCTTCAAGCGGCCCGGTGATTTCTCTGGAAGAAGGCATGGTAGGACACTTCGTGACAAGAGGCTTTGAATGGTCAATCGTAATCTCCCCTGATGATATCATTACCACCCTTCGTTGTCCTGCGGGCACTGCTATGGAAAGCTTATTCGTAGAGCCAAATCATTAAGAATCCGCTATGATTCAAGGCTGTTCACTGCCCTCTCGCTGACTCGTACCGAGCCAGCCTAGCCTGTTGCTATACGGATCATCATGAACATGGCGAACTTAACGAACCGAACGGCCAACATGGCTTTTGCCTTTCGTGGTTACAACACGACCAACCTGGGCCGCAGCCAAGAATTGCTCGAGCATTCGGTTTATGGATCGATCGTCCGAAAAAAACTTCAACAGGCCAGCTCCTGCTGCGCCGCGATTACTGGTGATCCCGTCGACCTGGTGGGCCGGGTACAAGGGCAACAGGAAACTGACCTCGCCTCCTATGATGAAGCCGTGGCAATGATTGTCGCCATGGAACTCGCGCAGGTAGAACTGCTCGAATCGTTCTTTGATATATCACTGGCATCCAGTCAACTCTGTTTCGGTTACAGCCTTGGCGAAGTCGTGGCCCTCGCTGCCAGTGGCGTCATGTCCATGGAAGATGCCCTCACGGTTCCGATCTCACTGGCCCGCGACTGCGTGGCACTTGCGGACCAGGTAACACTGGGGATCCTGCTGTCCCGAGGAGTCCCCCTGTCTGTTGAAGATGTCACAAGAGGCTGCCTGCACATCAACGCGGAAGGCCAGGGGGTCGTCGGCCCATCTGCCTACCTGTCTCCCAACTCCATGCTACTGATGGGACAACATGATTCACTGGATCGACTGCAAGCCTGGCTCAAGGAACATCACCCTGGCTCGACCAGCTTGCGAAAGAACAAACAACAGTGGCCACCCTTACATACACCGATCATGTGGGAACGACAAATACCTGATCGAGCTGCCCATTTAATGCACACGCTCTCCGGTGGTTTTTCAGCCCCGCAACCCAAGATCCTATCGCTGGTCACAGGTACCGCTGCTTACAACGGCAGTAATACCCGGCAACTGCTGCGCCAGTGGATCGACCATCCCCAGCGTCTTTGGGACGTGGTGTACGAGGCGCTTTCCACCGGAATCGAAACCATTATTCACGTGGGACCCAAACCGAACATCATCCCATCGACATTCCAGCGACTGCAAGACAATGTTGAATCACAGACAGAAAACAGCATCGGAATGAGGGCCCTCTCTGCTGCTGTCAGCCGCCCCTGGCTACAGAGCATTCTCCCGGAACGACTGGGACTCTTGCGGGCACCACTTGTCGAACACGTTATCCTGGAAGATTGGTTGCTCGACCATGCCGACCAAGCGAGCGAGAAGTAATCGAAAGCCCGGCGTAATCGTGGCCAGGATTCATGCTCAAGGTTCCAAGCGTGACGGTTCCGTCTCCAGCGGTAAACGGTAACAGGCAATTTCATCCAGGCTGCGGACCAGCAATTGGTCGCCATACAGGCACAGGGTGGCCCAACATTGTCCCTGGAGCACCTGGAATTCACCCTGTAATTGAAGCCCCTTTGGGGACAGAGCGACGAGAGACAGTTTCCCCTTTTCCGAAAGCACCAGGAGTTGCCGACCGATTCGCAACACCTGTCCATGACCGTATCGTCCTCGCTTCCAGCGACGCGCACCATCCTGCAGATCAACACATTCCAGGATTCCATCCGACAAACCATAGGCAAATCCATCCAGGACCGTAACGTTGGTAAACTTGGTCTTCAATACACCTGGATTCGTCCAGATCGGGTTGGCCACATAGCGATGCGACCCTGCTTTGCTGGCAGCCGGTACCACCTTTAACATCATGGCACCCTGCTGGTACCCCTTGGAGAGCAGGATCCGATCGGACATTACAGCCACAGGCTGCGAAACCGTAGCAGCGCCGTTGCTTTGCCCTGGCCATGCGTGTTCCCACAACAGCTCTCCAGTCTGTAGATCATGCCCACTCACCGTATCTTCATTAACGCTGACAACCTGGCGTTTTCCATCCAGCGTCATCATGGTTGGCGAACCATAGCTCACTTGCCGATCACCGCTGCGCCAAAGTGTTTCCCCGGTCTTCCTGTGCAAGGCAACGAGCGAATTCATTGTGCCATCTGGTGCACCACCCAGCGGGATGATCAGCTGGTCGCCGACTAGCAGCGGAGAAGCACTACGCCCCCAGGCAACGGCCTTCAAGTCAGTCTCTGGATCTGTTCCCGCCAATTTCAACAGGTCCTGCTGCCAGACCAACGTGCCATTTTCCCCACGCAAGCAGCGGAGCATTCCGGTGGCCCCCAGTGCATAGACATTACCATCAGCAATGGTCGGGGTACTGCGAGGTCCAATTCCTCCCAGGAACGTTTCGTGTCGTGCCTCCAGTACATGCTTCCAGCACAATTCCCCAGTATCCATCTTGTAGCAAGTAACCCATTCCTGCTGATCCCGTTGCTCCATCGTCACAGCATATCCATTGACGGCTGAAAACCCGGACCAACCCTGGCCAACACCCTGGGACCAGAGCTTCACCGGTGGGCGATCCTGCCAATCAGGATGTAGCGCCAGGTTCTCCACCGCCGCATTACGCGAGGGTCCGAGGAACTGGGGAAAATCCGCTGGCGTCAACGTCGCAAGATCAACAGCCTCGCGACTGGGTTCATCGAGTTGCCTGGCAGCGAGCCAACGAAACTTGATCCGTGGAACCAATTCCCCGTTGACACCTTCAAAGCGAAACAATGTCATCAGCAGGACCAGGCACAGCAGGCCCCCTGCGGCCAGGTACACACGACTGGTACGACGGTAGTGACTGAAGAAAAGAAACCAGCCGG
>JAZADA010000390.1:0-5018 GCA_036124135.1 Planctomycetota bacterium
GTTTCAGCCCGACCAAGGACGTCCATCCCAATGATCACGTCAACATGGGACAGAGTACGAACGATACCTTTCCCACTGCGATCCACGTGGCCGTGGCCGTTGAGACAAGCGAACGTCTGATACCGGCGTTACAACGCCTTACCGAGACCCTGCAAGACAAAGCCGCAGAATGGGACCAGGTCATCAAGATTGGTCGCACCCATTTGATGGATGCCACCCCCTTGCGACTGGGCCAGGAGATCGGTGGTTTTGCCCGGCAACTGGAACTTTCCACGGAACGTGCCCAGCGGGCCATCCACAGTGTTCGGGAACTGCCCGTAGGCGGTACCGCCGTTGGGTCCGGCATCAATACCCATCCCGAGTTCGGCTCGCGGGTAAGCAGCGTGATTGCACAGGAAACAGGAATTGACTTTGTCGAGGCAACCAATCACTTCGAGGCCAATGCGCAGCGTGATGGCCTGGTGGAATGCCATGGTCAGTTACGCGTGATCGCCTCGACCCTCTTCAACGTGGCCAATAATATCCGCTGGCTGGGATCAGGTCCGCGTTGTGGATTCTACGAGGTCCAACTCCCAACACGACAGCCCGGCAGTTCCATCATGCCCGGCAAGGTAAATCCCGTGATGAGTGAAAGCATGATGCAGGTAGCGGCTCGCGTGATGGGCAACGATACCACCATCGCCATGAGTGGTGCCGCAGGGGGACAGTTCCAGTTGAATATCATGATGCCGGTAATGGGCCAGGCAGCCCTCGAGAGCATCCAGCTACTAACAGCAGCCACCCAGGCCTTCGTTGATTTTTGTGTCGACGGCATGGAAGCCAATGTGGCCGCATGCGAGGCTGCTGTGGAGCAAAGTCTTTCGATGGTAACCAGTCTTAATCCACATATTGGTTACGAAAAAGCTTCCAAGTTGGCCAAGGAGGCCTTTCAATCTGGCAAGACGATTCGCGAGTTGTGCCAGGAAGAAGAAATCCTGCCAGCCGATACACTGGAAGAGGCACTCGATCCCTTCCGTATGACCGAACCGCAGGAATAGCGAGTGCCGGACAACGGCCGGTGACTTTACGGATGCCCTGCCAGGGACGGAGCAATCTGGTCCAACTCACTGCGAATTACCTCCAGCAGGTTCGTGACATCCTGGCGGGACAATTCGGGTTGCTCGCGATGACCATATGGTGGTGGTAATGCCAGAGCCATTTCCAGTTTCTGCTGAGCTCCCTCTAAATCCTCCTGGACAAGTAACAAAGCGCCGAAATTCGTAGCTGGTAGCTGCTCGACCTGGCGTTTTCGCAGGGTCGCACGTAGGTAAAGTAACTGTGCGTAATACGTGCAGTAAGTGGCCTGGGGGCGGAGATTGATCAATTTTTGCTCGATCGGCAACCGGTATTCAATCTCTGTCAGCAGGCCTGACACCACGCCACTGTCCAACCGGTTCGCAGCCACGCTCACCTGGTATACCTGGAGCGGGGAAAGCCGCTCGAAGCCAGCCGACCAGAAGGTGACCGTCAACAATCCGATCGGAACCAGGAAATAAACACACTGCCGACCCAACGTACCCAGTACCGACAGGGACCCCTGACGATCCCACCAGGAACCCCGAGTCTCGGTATCTGCCTGCGCAGCAGCGGACGTGCCTGCCATGTCCAGGTTTTGTCGATTCTCCTTGTGGCGTACCTTCCAAATAAATCCATCGTAGTAGTAATGCAAGAGGGTGGAGGTGAACACCACGGCTCCCAGGAACACGACAATCCACTTGGCAACCAATCCCATGTCGACAAATGGTTTACCCGCGGAGACGAACGGTACGATTAGACGATTACCGGTGGACGATAAGATAAACCCATAAAGCAGGCAGAGGGCCACATAGGCACCCAGCACGACCAGGGCGAGGCCTCCCTGTTGTCCAAAAGTACGCTCAAAAGGTCCCGAACGCTCCTTGGCATTACGGCGAGCCAGGCTGCGATTGTATTTCCAGACAATCGCCAGGTACTGGGAAACATGCACCATCCCCAGGGCCGCAAATCCCATGGCAAACGTCCACTGGGGTACCAGCATTCGGATAATCGGATTGGGAACGTAGGCCACGTACATCACGGCAAAGGTGGTCAGGACTAGACATACCTTTGCAGAACTAACGTAGTACCCCTTGCCGCGACACCAAATCAAGTAGGCCAGGTAAACAACCGACATGGCAATCGACAGCGCCAGGGTCACCCACTGCATGGCCTGCAAACCCTGCATGGGCAACCAATCCAGCAGCGGAATCCCATGTCCAACATGTAACCGGTAAAGGATATCCGGAAGCCAATCTGCGGTAGCGATCATGATAAAAACAAACCAACTCGCACAGATGCCATAGTCCATCCATGACGCCAGCTTGCGAGGAGCGGAGTTATGCCGATCGTAGATTCGCATGAACCCATAATGCTGCATCAGGAAATGCCAGGGATCCCAAAGCATCAGGATCAGGTTGATGTACAGGATGAAACCAATATCAAGGTCACTGGAAATCACGTACCAAGCCAGCAAAAAGGAAGCCGCCAGTGGCACCACGGGCCCCAGCAACAGGCTCCACCGAAACCGACGAACCAGATCTCGATCCCCGTAGATACGCATGAACGTGGGCAGGTGATGCGCGACATTAAAGATCACGAAAATACTCAGCACGGCTGTAATACCCTGCTGGACAGCAACCTCGGGAGACGATCCATAACGACCGGTCGAAACACGATAGACCAGGTGATAGGTCGCCACGGCCCAGAGTAGTCCCAGCACGGGCGCCGCCACGATCAACAGGAAATCCAGGACCGGACCGATAACCCAGTTCTGGCGTAACGTTGAGGGTGCCGAATCCTGGGTCGGCATGCTACTGGCCATGAAAATCCTCGAAAAAAAGAACTGCCACGAAAAGGGTTATCGTCACGGAACATATTCCAGAACCACGGATAACTTATATATTTTGGCAGGTGCTCCTGTTTACGACAAGATAATTACCAGCGTCCGGTCGAAAAACAAAATCAATACCTGCAGCTATAATATCGTTTCTTCCTGCTGGTTCCCGATAAATACGGTTGGCCCACAAGAGCCATAACCCGTAAACTGTAGCCACGACTGGCTGACTGTCGAAGAGGCTTGTCTACCACGAGAAAAATCGCTTCCCGAGAAACATTTTCCATTAAGATCATGACAGCAGTACCCTACCCGCGGCGAGGCAATCTCTCCGGCCCCCTGCTCGGGCTGATTTGTGGACTCCTTGTCCTGGCCGGACTGCTGTTCTGGGTTTTCCGACAGGACAACTCCGGACAACAACCTCCGAATCCCGGCAACCAACCTACGGCGAAAAAAGATCATCACGAACGGTTCCTGGGTAGCAAGAGTTGTGCCGAATGCCATGCCGATATCTACCAGTCCTATCAGCACCATCCCATGGCCAACTCCATCAGCCGACCAGTCAAAGCAACCATGATCGAGGATTACCAGCAGCATACGTCCTTTATCAGTGGTGGCCGCCGCTACCGTGTCGCGTTACCCGACAACGAGAATTCCACCCAGACGGACACGGGTTCACAAGATCAGCAATTTCCTCGGCATCACGAGAAAATGGTGGCTGAGGATGGCCAGGATATTTACGACCAATCGGTTCCTATTTCCTTCGTGATCGGTTCCGGATCGCGTGGCCGATCCTACCTTACCCAGGATCAGGAACGTCTTTACCAATCCCCTATCACCTGGTACGTCCAGGATCAAACATGGGACCTGTCTCCCGGTTATGTCCCGACCGGACACCAGCGGTTCGAACGCCTGGTGACTGAGTCCTGCCTGTCCTGTCATGTCGGCAGGATTAATTTCGTTGGTGAGCAAACGAACCGTTACGATCCTGTCCAGCCTTTCCAGGAACCCAGTATCGGCTGTGAACGATGCCATGGCCCCGGTGGACAGCACGTAGATGCCCACCGCCAGGGAAAAGTAAAGGACGATCAGTACATCGTAAATCCCGAGAAGCTGGCACCCCGGGAACGCAACAGCGTCTGCTACCAGTGCCACCTGTCCGGCAAACATCGTGTCCTGCGCTATGGCAAACGAGCACGTGATTTCCGACCTGGCCAGCCTCTGCGAGATACCTGGACTGTTTTCGTCAGCGGAACTGGCGTCGATAAACAACAACAGGCGCGATTGACCAGTAATGTAGAGCAGATGCATGCCAGCCGTTGCTTCCAGGAAAGCAACGGAAAAATGGGTTGCACCTCCTGCCACGATGCTCATTACCAGCCTAAGCCTGAGGCCCGCGCATCGTTTTATCGTGCCCGCTGCCTGCAATGTCACCAGGAGCAAGGGTGCTCCCTGCCGGCGGCTGAGCAAGCGGCTGCACCGGCCTTGAATTCATGTACTTTTTGTCACATGAAAAAATTGACCACCAGTGACATTGCCCATTCGGCCCAGGCCGATCATCGCATCCTGCGATTCCCTGCCAGCAGTCCCAAACCGAAAGAAGATTCCAAGCCGGGCATGACCAGTAAAGAGCGTGTATCCTGGAATCTCTTCGATGGTGCTGTCGATACACTACCCGCCTGGGATAAAGAGAGGGCAGTGGCTATCGGACGCTTTCACGAAGCTGTCAAAAACAAGGACACCCAGGCCATTCAACGATCCCGCGACAAGCTGATTAAAGTAGTCAAGCAGGTCCCCAACGATTACGAAGCAAGACTGGAACTGGCACAGACCTTTTATCGACTTGAGCAGTACGAGAAAGCCCTGGAACACGTCGAGATCGTACTCGAGGCAAAACCAAACTACGAGGAAGCTCTCGCGTTGGCCGGTTTCGCAGCTCAGTTTACGAACCAGTTCCAGGACAGCATCGATTACTTTTCACGAAAACTGACGCTGAACCCCCGGGATGCCAATCTCTACATTATCCTGGCCGAAATGGTTGGCCAGCAACAAGATCTCCGCTCGGCCATTAAAATCCTGAAACAAGGCCTGGAAATCGATCCTTCGAGTATTATCCTGCACTCCCTGA
>JAZADA010000391.1:0-20401 GCA_036124135.1 Planctomycetota bacterium
GACCGGCTAGGCAAGATGTTTGGCCGTACGCTGCTGTACTACGTGAGCACAAGCCTGTTGGCCATTGTCACGGGACTGTGCCTGGTGAACCTGGTTCGCCCCGGATTGAACTCCAACATCGAGAAGGTTGCCGAGGCGGCACCCCAGGCCCAGGTCCGCCTGGGAGATGTGTTGTTTGAGCAACTGGAGACGTTGATTCCAACGAATCCGATCCAGGCCGCTGCGAGTGGCAGTTTCCTGTCGATCATCAGCTTCAGCCTGGCGTTCGCCATCTTTACCCTGTTGGTTGGTGGCAAAACGGCAGATACGTTACGCGATTTTTTCCGTAGCCTCTTTGAAGTCATGATGGCGATGACGATGGCGATTATCAAGCTCGCGCCAGCCGGTGTGTTGTTCCTGATGCTGTACGCTACCGCCACGCAGGGCCCCCAGGTCTTCGTGTCCCTGGGTTGGTACATGCTGACCGTACTGCTGGCCCTGATGGTGCACGCCTGTATCGTGTTGCCTTTGATCCTTAAATTTGTTGCCCGTCGTAACCCGTGGGAATTTGCCCAGGCCATGAGCCCCGCCTTGTTAACGGCATTCAGCTCGGCATCCAGTAACGGGACCCTGCCCCTCACGATGGCCAACGTGGAAAAACGCGCCGGGGTTAAGAGTCGCGTGAGTTCCTTCGTGCTGCCACTGGGTGCCACGATTAACATGGATGGGACAGCCCTCTACGAGGCGATCGCCGTATTGTTTATTGCCCAGTTGCACCATGGAGTGAATTTGCCATTGTCCCAGCAGATTATTGTTGCCATCACTGCCTTGTTGGCCAGTGTCGGTGCTGCAGGCATTCCCCACGCTGGCCTGGTCATGATGGTGATTATCCTGCAGGCCGTTGGTTTACCCGTCGAAATGCAGGGCATTATCCTGGCCGTTGATCGGGTGCTGGATATGTGCCGTACGAGCGTCAACGTCTGGAGTGACTCCTGCGGCTGTGCCGTGGTGGATCGTTTTGAAGCAGCGAACCCCAGCTAGGGAGACAAGATGAGTGGCGTTATTGGGCACATGATGTATGCCATCCTGGGTGGCAAGGCAGCAACCCAGCGCGGGTTGCCGGTGGCGCCTCTCTTGAATCGATACTATGCTTCCTACCTGGCGGGGGCTTACCTGGGATGTGATGTGCAAACCTTGCCTGCCGCGATTTGCGTGGATACCGGGGCACCGATCGGGTACGGTTCCCAGTTGCCGGCGCACAGTCCCTTGACCGGGGGTGCGGTACGGCCCTACCTGTTGACCGTTGATCAGCAGCAGTATTCGCCACGAGAAATTCACCGGTTGTTTTACGGTCGCACGCACCTCTCTTTTGGCTGGGCCCCTGGTCAGCAGGATCAGGCACTCCCCTGGGAAAAGGTTCCCGATTACCTGGCCGCTGTGATGGGAGATGCCATCCGGTTGTTTGGGCCGGGGCAGCGGCAGATTGCCTATATCCTGGGTTGGTTGACTCATGTGGTGGGAGACAACTTGATCAAGTCCTATCAACCGGGAATTGACCTGGAATTACTGGATGGAAAATACACTCCCAAAAATCGTCCCATCCAGGATCTCGTGACATTTCACGAGGTGGGGCGCCAGGAACTAGGACTGTCCTGGAAAGATCTGATGACGGATATGGCAGCCACGCCTGTCGAGCCGATCCAGTTTCATTACATGCGAGTAGCGCCGCCACGCGGCCAGTTGTCAGAACAATTCCCTGCTTCCTGGCAGCCGCAGCAGGCTCGTTTGCTCAAGGTGGTACTCCAGGAAAATCGTACTTATCAGCAGGTACGTAATGGGCGCTTGTTGCAACAGCTGGCGTTGCGACAGGTTAACGGACGAACGGTTTGCGACGAGGAACTAAGCCAGCGAACGGGTGGGCTGCAGTACGAGGAAATGGTCCAGTTAGCGAAGCAGGCTGACTTTCGTCATGCCCTCTGGCAAATGGGTGAAGCCGTGGCAGACTTGATGGAAAAAGTCGTTCAACGTCAGCCGCTACTACAGCAGTTGCCAACGGACGATGGGCCTACTTGGCAAACGTTGTCAGCCCGCTGGAAAAAATCCTAGCGATCGAGGGAGTCGATCCTACTCCTTGACCTCGAAGATGGCCTCGATTTCCACTGCAGCTCCTGTCGGTAGAGCAGCAAAACCGACGGCACTACGTGCATGGTAACCATCATCTTCCTTGCCGAAAATCTTGTGCAACAAGTCTGATGCGCCGTTGATAACCAGGTGCTGGTCGGTAAAGTCACCGGCCGAATAGACGCAACCCAGTAGCTTGACGACAGCCAGTCCGTCCAGGCTGCCATGGCACTGGTGAACCGAATTGAGAATCTTGACGGCACAATCACGGGCGGCGTCGTAGCCTTCCTCAACGGATACACCCGCTCCCAGGATCCCTTTCAGGTCACTGGTGTGTCCGGAAGTGATCAGGAGGTTACCGCTACGTCGGCAAAGATTCAGGTAACCGGGTTCCTGTTCCTGGAACTGGATTCCTTCGGCGAGTGCATTTTCTTCAGCGCCCATGGGTCATGATCCTCTCTGGATTGGTGTGAGCAAAGGTTGTCTTGAGTAGGATCTAATATAACGACTTTTGCCAGCGAATGAATCCTAGGTAACGGTTTCTACCCGGGATCCGGTTCGAAAAGCAGCATCTGCGTGATTACCGGTTTTCTTTCAGGTAGGCGGCTTCCATGACCTGGTTCGTGGCTCGCCCCTGGAAACCGGAGATGCAGGGTTCCCGATCATCCTGGATAGCTTCCACGAAGTCATCAATCAACGGGTTATTGAAATTGTCAGCAGGGGATAGTGCTTCTTCGCGTTGACTGGTTGCGGATTGCACGACCAGTTTTCCGTCATTCAGAGGACTGACCGTTAAACGTCCCGCGGTACCCATCACGGTGAATTCATCAGGATCGATTACGGCACCAAAGTAGCACTGCAGGACCGCATGGAGTCCGCTTTCGAAACGCATGGTCAGGGTGGTGCAGTTGTCGGCCTGGTAATCAGCAGCCAGGGTACTGGTGAATCCGGAGACCTCGCTAATTGGTCCAAAGAGATGTTGAAACAGGTCAATTCGATGGCTGCCGATATCCATCAGGGCTCCACCACCGCCCTGTTCCAGGAGTACTCGCCAGTAACCATCGTCGCCAGGGGAGAAACTGAAAGCTGTCGCGGTCACGGCAGTGACCGATAGCGGTTGTCCGATCTCGCCACTGTTGATGATCTCTGCGATACGTTCAATTACCGGGTAAAAGCGGCGGTAGTAAGCGACGCCCAGCTTGACGTTGTTCTGCTCACAGGCCTCGATTATCGTGTCGCATTCGGCAACTGACATGGCCATCGGTTTTTCCACGAGCACATGCTTCCCCTGGTGGGCCGCGGTCACCGCCTGCTGCTGATGCAGGTAAACGGGGGTGGCGATATAGAGTGCATCGATCTCGGGGTCAGCGAGCAGTTGCTCCGCATCCGTGTACCCCCGGGGTACATTGAAATCATCACGAAATTCCTGGAGTTTTTCCGGGTCGCGACGACAAACTGCCTCAAGCGTGCTGGCTGCATTTTGCTGGATGGCCATGGCCACCCGCCGTCGTGCCACATCTCCGCAGCCGAGAATGCCCCATCGAATGGTCATGGTTGGACTCTCTTGACTGGTAAGACCCGGCTGGAACGGCCCAGCATGGCAGGGACAGGGCTAACGGATTTCCAGCAGTTCTACCTTGAAGATCAGCGTGCTGTTGGGGCCGATGACACCGCCTGCTCCCTGTTCTCCGTAAGCCAACTCGGGTGGAATATATAACTCCCACTGGCTACCAACGGTCATTAGCTGGAGTCCTTCGGTCCAGCCACTGATGACTCCGTTCAAGGGGAACTCGGCCGGCGCACCTCGTTGGTAGGAACTGTCGAAAACCGTTCCATCGAGTAAGCGTCCCTCGTAATGTACCTTGACGACGTCCGTGGCGGCAGGCTTGTTGCCTTCCTCGGTCTTGAGCACCTTGTATTGCAGGCCGCTGGGTAATGCCACCACGTCCTCGTGCTTGGCGTTTTCTTCCAGGAACGCTTGTCCTTCAGATTGATTCATTGTTGCTTTATCTCGCGGTTGACAACCGATGAAGAAGAGAAGAATCCAGAGGGCAACGATCGGTAGTCGCGCGTTGCCCCCTGGTAGACGGTAGGATTTCACGTTGGAAAGCATTTACTTGACAACTTCCAGCAGTTCGACCTTGAAAATCAGGGTGCTGTTGGGTCCGATGTTGGCCCCGGCGCCACGTGTTCCGTAACCCAGTTCAGCTGGCACGTACAATTCCCACTGGCTGCCGGGCTTCATCAGTTGCAGTGCTTCCGTCCAGCCCTTGATGACGCCGTTGACCGGGAAGGTTGCCGGCTCACCGCGCTTGTAAGAACTGTCGAAGACCTTGCCATTGATCAGGCGACCTTCGTAATGTGTTTTTACCTGGTCGGTTGCCTTGGGACTGGTTCCCTTGCCAGCCTTGACGACCTTGTACTGGAGCCCGCTCTTCAGCGTCTTGACGCCGGGCTTGCCCTTGTTTGCCGCGAGGAAGGCCTTGCCCTCGGCCAGGTTCTTCTCCGCATCGATAGCCCGCTTGGCCTCACGCTTGGTGGTCATCTCTTTTTGCAGCGTTGTGATGGCCATTCGCATTTCGTCATCGGTTAACAGCAGCTTGCCGTCAGAAAGCGCATCAACCAGGCCCTTGGCGAGCAGTTGCGAACTCACCTCGATACCATTTTGTTTCAGGTCTCGCCCGATATTTACACCGATCGCATAACTGGCTTTCTCGACCGTTGTCTTTAGCTTGGGAGCTGCCGCGGGTTTGTCTTGCGCGTGGGATACAGAGATCGTACCCAGAAGGACAAGGGTGGTCAAAATCAACGTTCGCATGAGGACTCCTAGTTGCGAACCTGCCGATGGGCAAGTTCTGGTAGTTGTAAGATACGTATTTATTTCATAAAGGGTTCGATCGGTCGGATCAGTTTCCGAGGAGAGTGATCGATCCAAAAGAAACATTGCCTGGAAAAAGGTAATGGGCTTACTGGCCCGTCATTGTAAACGATGGGAGAGAGAAACACCAACGGCCGGAAATCCAGATCCGGGACGATGAAAAAACATGCTGGATTCAGGATCCTTCCAGGTGTGGGCGGAGCAGTGAATTCCAGAGCTTGTAGCCAGCCACGTTAAGGTGGAGTCCATCCTTGATAAACAATTCTGGTTTTGGTTTGCCATCGCTGCCGATCATGGGGCCATCAACGTCGAGGAATACCTGGAGAGGATCGGTCTTCGTGATCTCGAGTATTTGCGAGTTGGCCACGCGGATGGGCTTGATTAACTTCCAACGGGCAATGCTGGGCTTGATGGCTACGAAGATGATCCTGGTCCTGGGAAGTGCGCCATGAATTTTAGCGACGAATGCCTGGTAGTCCTTGACGACTCGCGAGCTGCTTTTTCCCCGTGCCAGGTCATTATCACCCGCGTAGAAGACGATGATCCGTGGTTGATGCTTGATGATAATTCGATCCGCAAAGAAGAGTGAGTCGGAGATTTCAGAGCCGCCAAATCCACGGTTGATCACGGGTTTCCCTGGAAATGATTTTTCCAGGTTCCAGTACCGAATACTCGAACTGCCGACAAACAGGATGCCATTCTTGGGCGGCATGGTTTCCTGGTCCGCTTTCTCGAAGGCAGCGATCTGCTTGTCCCAACGATGCGGGTCATGCTTCTTGGGGTCCTGGTCAGCAGCCCAGCCCGTGGAAACGGTTGCGATCACCCAACTGGCCAGGAAGGCCAGGTTGTACCATTCGTGGATCGTGCCACGCTGACGTGTTCGAATCCGTGCCTGCCGGGTGGGGCGATGCTGCGATGCCATAATGAACTCCTGTGGAAATGCGGGTTTTCATCGGTAACCAATGGTCATCGATCATTCCGGAGGGATCTTCTTTTTCCCAATGAAACAATAGTAGGGTGCGCGGACAAAAGGCATGTAAGGAACCTTGCCTCGTGATTCCTGGAAATGAACCGGCTCGAAATGCCTGTGCAGGAATGGAACGTGATCGGCTGATGGATAGACGTTGTCCGATCCGAACCAAACGGGCCAGAAGTTGCGATTGAACCAACCGTGTTTGTGCAGGCCATCCGCGGGATGTTTTCGCGAGACATAAAAATCTACGACACCGATCATTCCCCCCGGGCGCAAGAGCGAGAGGCTGTGTTCCAGGGCGGCAAACCAGTCGGGGATCATGGTGAGTGAATAGGAAAACGTGATGACATCCACCGATCCCTCCGGCGGTCGGAAACGCGTTGCATCCGCCTCCACGGTTTCCACGTTGGACCAGCCGTTGGCCTCGATACGCTGGTCGGCAATTTTCAACAGTGATGGTGACAGGTCGACGAGGTAGGCTTTTTGTAGCGAATCAATCCGCTCTCCAAGGTATTCCAGGTTGGATCCGGTGCCACCTCCCATGTCCATCCAGATACCATCCTGGGGCACCTCCAGGGTTTGCCATAATGATTCGCGACCATGCAGCAGCCGGTTGCGGAAGTCGTCATAGTTGTTGGCCTGGCCCGAGTAAAAACTTTCCAGGCGGGCAGCATGATTCTTACCCCGGACGGGCTTCAGGGCCATGTGGTAAAGAATCTTGAGGTCGGAAAACAACTTCACGTCGATTCGCTCCCGAAGGGTACGGTCTCAGGCAAGGGTTCGGTGTAAGGGTGCAGCAGTGCTGATCAGGCGGCCAGTTCCGCAATAAAGAAACCGCCGTAGGTATGGACACGATCCTTGGCATGGAGTTCCTCGGCCAGTTGCTCATTATAGGTCAGCAATTCAGACAGCAACTGGAAGTCGTCGTTCTTGCGTACCTGGACCTGGTTGAGGAAATCGGTGTTGAGTCCACCACTGCGCCAGATGATACGGCTGCCCGGTGCTGCCCGGTCAATAATTGCCTGCCATTCCGCTTCCAGTAGTGGGAAAAATCGATCCGATAGCCAATCCATGTGATCAAGCAGAACAAAACGGGAGATGGCTGTCGGGTGTTGTTCCAGGAATCCCTGGACACTGTTGGTATAGACGCTGACATTGTCGACCAGGCCACCCTTGAGTTTCTGGAAATTGTCTTCCTTGAGGTACTCGGGACAACACTCGGGCGTGTAAGATCCGGTCATGTAAACCCGCCAGAAATAGTTGTCCGAGACGGGAATTTCCGTGAATACCGCGTCCATGCAGTCCTGGGCAAAGCTGGCAATGCCACCCTCGTATTGGCTATCCACTTGCTGGCGTTGAGCCTTGGGTACACCAATCATGGAGAGTGTCGCATCCCGTTTCATGGCGAAACGCAGCGCACGTCCCCAGACCCGTTCACGCACGTGGTTCGTGTAGATCTCTCGTTGTTCCTCCAGGGAGTTGGTTTCCAGGATGGCATTGATATGGGGCCGGATACGGAGAATGCGATCCGTGTAGACACGCAGCATACGAGCGACGGTCCCGGAGGTGCCTCGATAGTAAAACGACTTGCGCGGGTGATCAAAGAACTTGATCCAGCGATCCCAGTAATTCCGGGACCAACCGGTCAGGTCGGATCGTAGTTCATCCTGGTAGATCTTCCTGGCACCTGGCAAACGCCCCTCACCAAACATCTTGAAAAAAGTCTCGTAGGGAAGATTGCGGATGGCAGCCAGTTTTAATTCCAGCAAGGCATTCTGGCGAGGATTCATGTCAACGGCGTGTACATGTCGTGGTCCGGCCAGTGCGTAGTCCAACGCATTGCAACCGGCTGACGTGATGACCAGTACGTCATCTTCAGGACCAAGATCCAGCGCGACTCGGTCCAGGCGTGGGTCTTCCCAGCAGGTGTTATAGACAAGATGATTGTGGTGCACCAAATTGAATATTCGGCCACTCACCCAGTTCAGGATAGACATGGTGAAGGATTCTTCCCGGCGGATAGTATCGCTCGAAAACGCTTCCCGTTTCCCGTCATCCGGGAAACAGGATGCTCCCGGTACCATCCGTGCAGGGGAGTAGGAGTAAACTGTTATTTTAGCGGTGTGACTGTCGTCCACAAGGCAGTCGCCATAAATCAATGGCGTCGACCCACCTGCCTGACCGGGACTGCTTATTTCACTACTGTTTCGACGCTGGACTCCCTTGGCCTGCTTTGTTCCAATAAGCACTCAACCATGATCTGCATTAACATGGGAACAGTTTAACGATCATAAGGATGACCCGTGGTATGAAAACCTTACGAACCAACAGATGGCAGGCAGGCTATGGGATCTTGATCTTGATCCTGGTCCTGTGCAACACGATCACGGGCCTGTCCGCGGAAAATGCCTCCAGCTTGGCGGAGGCCGAAAAAGGCGGTTTCGTTTTTGAAGAAGCGTCTTTTCCGCAATGCCATGCATCGACCCTGGCCGAGACGCCAGGTGGCCTGGTCGTGGCCTGGTTTGGTGGGACGCGCGAGAAAAATCCGGACGTGGGTGTCTGGGTCTCGCGGCAGGATGCTCAGGGTAAGTGGTCGTCGCCGCGCGAAGTCGCCAATGGTGTCCAGGATCCGAAGCTCAGGTATCCCTGCTGGAACCCGGTCCTTTACCAGGTGCCGGCTGGGAACCTGCTGTTGTTCTACAAGGTTGGTCCCAGTCCCAGCAGTTGGTGGGGCATGTTGATCCAGTCAACTGATGACGGCAAGACCTGGAGTCAACCGCATCGTTTACCCGATAAGATTGCCGGTCCGATCAAGAATAAACCGGTGCTGTTGAAAGATGGCCGGTTGCTCTGTGGTTCCAGCACGGAAGACCAGGGGTGGCGCGTGCACATGGAATGGACGACTGACCAGGGAAAGAATTGGCAACGCACGAAACCGCTTAATGATGGTAAGACACAGCACGCCATCCAGCCGACGATTCTACAGCACCGTGATGGACGCCTGCAGATTCTCTGTCGCAGTCGCGGTACCGGTAAAATCCAGCAGTCGATTTCCAGGGACCAGGGGAAGACCTGGGGACCCTTGCAACCGACGACGCTACCGAATCCCAACTCCGGGATCGACGGAGTCACATTGCAGGACGGGCGACATTTGCTTGTCTATAATCACACGCCCCGTGGACGCAGTCCGCTGAATGTTGCGATCTCGAAAGATGGTCAGCAATGGCATCCGGCAGTGACCCTGGAAAGTACACCCGGTGAATATTCTTACCCGGCAGTTATCCAGGGAAAAGATGGACGGATTCATATTACGTATACCTGGAAACGGCAACGTGTCCGGCACGTGGTCCTGGATCCAAAGAAACTTCGTGTGGGATCTTGAGTCCGGTAACCAAAATGGGTCGGGGCAACCGTTTGTCCCTGTGCCGCGAGGAGTATCTTCTTGACTTCACATCCATGTCAGCAAGCGTGGAAGAGTGCCTGGGATTTGCGAGGCGATACGACCTACCTGAACCACGGTTCGTTTGGGCCGTCACCCCAACCGGTTCTGCAGGCGTATCGTGACTGGCAGGCCAGGATGGAGAACCAGCCGATGGATTTCTTCGTCCGCATCTTTCCCGAGGCGCTGCTGGCCGCCCGCCAGCGACTGGCCGATTTCCTGGGAGCCCAGGCAGCAGACCTGGTTTTCGTGGAAAATGCCACGCAGGCCATGAACGTCGTCGCCAATAGTTTTCCACTGGCTTCCCAGGACCAGGTACTGTTGACGAACCATGAGTACGGGGCGGTCCAACGGATCTGGCAGTTGACCTGTGAACGCGTTGGCGCAGAAGTAGCCACCGTTGATTTACCGGACTGTTTCGAGACGACTCAGGAGGTAGTGGATACCATCCTGGCGGCCTGCACCGACCGGACACGACTGCTGGTGATCAGTCACATCACGTCACCGACCGCTGTCACGCTGCCGGTCCAGGAAATCTGTGAACGTGCTCGTCAGCAGGGCATCCAGGTCTGTATCGACGGTCCGCATGCGCCGGCACAGGTGCCCGTCAATTTGGAGGCTCTTGGTTGCGATTATTATTGTGCGAGCTGTCACAAGTGGTTGTCTGCCCCCTTTGGTACCGGGTTCCTCTACGTGGCCCGCGAGCACCAGTTTCGGCAACGTCCGCTAACCCTTAGCTGGGGGCAGTTGCCACCGGAAGAAGTGAGTCACTGGTCAGATGAGTTTCTCTGGAGTGGCACGCGGGATCCGTCAGCTTACCTGGCGGTTCCGGCTGCGATTGATTTCATGGAGAACGTCGGCTTACGGGATTTCCAGGAGGCAGGACATGCCCTGGCGCAGTACGCCCGCCAGCAGCTTATAGAGCTGACAGGTGTTGAGCCGATGGTAGCCGATGATCCGTGCTGGTACGGCTGCATGGCGCAACATCCATTGCCTCCCGGTGATGCTCGTGAATTGCAGACAAGTCTCTGGAAACAATACGGGATCGAAGTCCCGATCGTGGATTGGAACCAGCGTCGTTTTGTGCGGGTTTCCTGCCACTTGTATAACGACCAGTCACAGGTTGACCGCTTGATAGTGGCGCTACGGGAATTGTTGGCCTAGTGGCCACCTTTCCTTTCAGCAAGACACCTGGCAAAGGCTTCTGTTAAGATAAATAACAGCTCATGCACGGCAAGTAACAAGCTCAAGAACCGTGGGATAACCGGAAGGATCATTACTCCATGTGGCCGGAACAGGAAAATACGCAGGAACTGTTGATGGGAGTCCAGGGTGGTGACGACAAGGCGATCAATCAGCTTTTTGATCGGCATCAAGGAGCCGTTCGCCGTCTTGTCCAGATGCGGTTGGACCAGCGTATCCGACAACGCGTTGGTGTAAGTGACGTGGTCCAGGACGTGTTGATCTCAGCAAACCGACGCTTGAAAGAATACCTGAAGTCGCCCCCCATGCCGTTTCACCTCTGGATTCGACAGATTACCAAGGACCGGATCATTGACGCCCATCGTCGTCATCGGGCTTCCGCCAAGCGCAGTGTCGACCGCGAACGGGCCATGGTCGTGCCAGCCGGGATGAACCGTTCGACCATGGAACTGGCGGCTCACCTGTGTGATGGTGAATTGACACCGGCTGCGCTGGCCACCCAGCGGGAAATGGTGCGTCGAGTGACAGAGGTCCTCTCAGAGCTGACTGAGCAGGAGAGTGAGATCATCATGATGCGTCATTTCGAACATCTTTCCAACCAGGAAGTGGCCCAGGCACTGGAGTTGAGTGAACCGGCTGCTGGTATGCGATACCTGCGAGCCTTACGTAAACTGCGGGCCCTCTTGTTGGACAACCCGGAAGAAGAATCGGAAAAGCCGTGAATGATCAGCGGGATCCCTTGAGTTCAGATGAAAACCCGGCAGGTGCAGCCGAACTGGACGTGCGCCTGGCGGAACTGTTGGGAGAAATGAGTGAGGCAGCACGCCAGGGAGAGGAAGTGGATATCGAGATCCACTGCCAACAATATCCAGAACTGGCGGATGAACTGCGAGAGCTCTGGGGAATGTTGCTGGTGGCTGATATTGCCGGGAACGACCTGGAAGCGACGACGCTGATGGACGGCGGCGATCCAGCGAAATTTCTTTTCGAATTGCCTTGCCAGTTTGGTGATTACGAATTGCAGGAAGAGATTGGTCGGGGCGGCATGGGGGTTGTTTTTCGTGCCTACCAGAAGAGCTTGAAACGGGATGTGGCGGTGAAAATGATCCTGCGCGGTGAGCTCGCCTCGGAGGCCGATCGAGAAAGATTTCGCGTGGAAGCCGAGGCGTCTGCCCACCTGGACCACCCTGGTATTGTGCCCGTCTATGAAGTTGGTGAAATCAACCATTATTCTTATTTCAGCATGAAATATGTTGTGGGAGAAACACTGGGACAACGACTCGCCCGGGGGCCCTTGCCCGCTCGTGAAGCTGTCTCGATTCTAAGCAAGGTGTCTCGAGCGGTTCATTTCGCGCACCAGCAGGGTATCCTGCACCGGGACCTCAAGCCTTCGAATATTCTCCTGGATGAGAGCGGTCAGCCCCACATCATGGATTTTGGCCTGGCCAAGCGATCTAACGATGAGGAAAGCCTGACGCGTACCGGTGCTATTCTCGGAACGCCGGCTTACATGGCCCCGGAACAGGCAGGTGGTGTACGTGGTAACGTAGGTCCTGTCAGTGATGTTTACAGTTTGGGATCAGTGCTATATCACATGCTGATCGGGCACCCACCCTTCCAGGCTGCTTCACCGGTGGACATTGTCCTGATGGTGCTGGAACAGGATCCTGTGCCACCCCGGATGATTAATCCTGTAGTCGATCGTGACGTGGAGATGATTGCGTTGCGATGTCTCCAGAAACCACTGGATCTGCGATACGCGAGTGCTGAGGCACTAGCCGACGACCTGGATGCCTATCTGAACGACGAATCGATCAGTGCCCGTAGCGGGCGATTGCCGCAGGTCATGTCGCGTTGGTTCCGAGAAACCCACCATGCTCCAATCCTGGAAAACTGGGGGCTCCTCTGGATGTGGCACAGCCTGGCACTGTTGATTGCCTGCTGGCTTACGCAGTGGATGAAGTGGGAAGGTATTTCCCAGCGATGGTATTATCTGGACGTTTGGTTGGTAGGACTGGGAGCCTGGGCGATGGTCTTTTGGACCCTTCGCCGTCGGATGGGGCCCGTCACTTTCGTGGAACGCCAGATAGCCCATGTCTGGGCTGCCAGCATGTTAAGCTGCGTCTTGTTGTTCCTGGTGGAATATCAATTGGAAATGGATGTTCTGACCCTGGCCCCCATGATCGGTCTGCTCAGCGGCAGCGTTTTCCTGGTCAAGGCAGCGATCCTGTCCGGAACTTTCTACGTGCAGGCTCTTTGCCTCTACGCGACCGCCGTGGTGATGGCCTGTTGGCCCCAGTGGGGACATGGCTTGCTGGGAATCATCTCGGCAGCCTGTTTTTTCATCCCTGGCCTCAAGTATCACCGACAGCGGATTCGCCGGACATCGTGAGATCAGTTTCAGGATGATCCAACAAGATCTTTCATGGCCCTGGCGGAAAGCTTGCGAAAACGTGCCTGCTCCAGGCGTGCCAAGGGATATCCCAGCCAGACGAACCAATGGTTCGGTCTTGAAAAGACATCGATTTGGTAGTGCACGCGGTCAGTTGCATGATCCCACGAGACGCAGAACCGTTCCTCGCCACTCTCCAGGTGGCCAGGGAGCGTTCCATAGGCGAAGCCGTAGCGATCGATCTGTCCGGTTTCGTCAACGGTGTAGACAATGCGGGCTGGATTGAGTGACCAGAACCCGTAGCCGCGAAATAAAACAGCGACTACGGACCCTTGCGCAACCGGTACGGTAGGCCAGAACAGTTCCACCATGGAACGAGGAAACATTTCCCACTGCTGGATGGCGATCCTGGCACGTTCAAAAGTTGCCTGCCCACGTCCCAGTTCAATCTTTATCTGGTCCTGGCAGTAACCGGGTGGTGGCGTGGAACCTGCCACCTGGCTGGACCCCACGGCAGGATAGTTGAACGGTACGTCATGACACTGGTCTCGTAACGCATCGATCGTTTCCCGGGTCGGTTTCCTGAAAGTGAACATCGTCGGTCCCCGACTTCCCGTGCAAGCGATCAAGAAATAAACAGTAACGTGAGTTACTGGTGCCAGGTCGCTATCTTAACAAGTCCCGGGATACAACATGCAAGGCTGATTTCTAGATGGGAGCGGGCAAGTCGCGCCGTCGGAAGATGACCGTGGCCGTGAAGAAACAGCAGGATCCGAGTACCAGTAGCAGCAGGTGGGAACCGAGCGCACCAGGGCGGACGTACTGACCATTGTCATTAAACTGGAACAGGTTCGAGAGGAGTTCCGGTGATCTGAGGGCAGCGTTTACAAATACCTTGGGTTCATAGGCCGTGAAAAAAGTGAAATGCAGCAGCCAGCCGAGATCCTCCGTTGCCATCCCTGCAATCTTGAAGATTAACTGGACGACATAAAAGCCGATCACGATACCGATGGTTCTCCAGCGATAGCGGTCCTGGCATGAAACCAGGCAGGTTAAGCCAGCCAGGAAGAAACCCAGGCAAAAAAGATTGGTAACCGCCGGCAGGAAGTGCCAGATCGAGACCAGTTCGGACATCGGGCGAAGTACTTCTTCGGACTTGGCCAGGGGATTGGGTACCTCGATATCAAGTAATGGTAACTGGATGGTTTCCGTGGGAAGAGTTTCGGTCACCTGGCAAGTGGCAATCCCCAGCCATGTTCCCAGGAAGGTTACCAGTGCCAGCAGGCCCAATCCCAGGACAGTCATGCCGGCATGGGACCAGAACAAGCGCGTGCGGCTAACCGGTTGAGCCAGCAGTAATTCCATCGTGCCACGGCCCAGTTCGCCACTGATCGAGTCGGATGCCCGGGCCACGGCCCAGATCACGATCGACGTGATGACGATCGGTTCATCGAAGGCAATGGCAATACGCCCCGTATAGGTTGCCAGTTCCGCAAAAGGTACCGAGGAAAACTTTTCCAGGTGTTTGAATTGTTCCAGTACTTTTTCGAACCGGCTCATGTCGAAGAGGGTGACCATCCAGACACGCAGCCAGCAGTAGATGAAAAGAATCAATGCGCATGACAGCCACAGCCACTTGGCATCCTGCAGGTATCGTTTGACGAGAATGCGATTCATGGGCCTGCCGTTTCGTTGACCGGGACATGTCGGTCTGCCAGGTCCACGGTGTGGAATTGTTCGTATACAGCAGAGAGCCCAATCGGGGAAATTTCCAGGTCCGACAGGCCAGCCTCGCTAAGCCAGTGAAGCAAGTTTGCCAGGTCTCCTGCGATATCAATGACGACCCGGTCTGGCCGGGGGGACCGAATGGTAACGGCATCCTGGAATGTTTCCGGGACCGCAGGTAGTGGGGTCTGCAAGCGAGCATGAATGCGATGACGTTGTTTCAAGGCGTCCATGGGCTGGGTGTGAACCAACTCTCCCGAACGCATGATCGCGACTCGATTGCAAATTGCTTCCACCTCCGAAAGCACGTGCGATGAAAAGATAATCGTCTTCCCAGCTGCCTGTAGTTCGAGGACGGTATCCAGTACGTTTTTACGCACGGTGGGATCGAGGTTGCTGGTGGGTTCATCCAGTATGATGAGTGGGGCATTTGTCGCCAGGCTGTTTACCAGGGCAAGTTTTTGTTTCATTCCGGTGGACATGTTGGAAACCCGGCGCGACAAGTCAAGATTTAACTGGTCTGCCAGTTGATAGCTGCGATCCACGTGCGTGTTGTCACGCAGTTGCGACATGAATTCCAGGAAGTGATGCCCGTTCATGTTACGAAAAAGCCGTACGTCGCCCGGCAGGTAGGAAACGCGCTGGCGCACCTCGATGGATTGAGAATAACAATCCTTCTGATCAATGTGGGCACGTCCCGAGGATGGCTTGAGGAAGCCCAGTAGCAATCTCAGCAAGGTTGTCTTGCCAGCCCCGTTGGGTCCCAGTAATCCAAAGATCTCACCCTGTTGCACCTCTAACGTGCAGTCCGCCAGGGCGGTCAGGGAAGGATTCGGGCGACGAAGGCTCCAGGAACGAAAGACCTTTGTCAGTTTTTCAGTGGTAACGAGCGCGGAGGTCATGAGTCCAGGTGGTAAGTGCTAAATGGTGCTGTGCGTGAACTCGAGGCCTATCATGACAATCGGTGCTCCGCAATTCTTGCTGGCGGTCAGTGTGAGTCCCGCTCGCAGAGATCTACTATACACTTCGGCCGCTAGATGCTCAACGCAGGGTCACCCCACCCCTACGTATCGATGGTAGCAACGGTTCAGATGCGAGGAAGCGTGTCATCCTGTGACATGTCGTAACGTGGTGATTATGTGAAAAATCTGGACAAGATGTTAAGCTGTTGGTAATCCAGATCGGTCACCGGACTAACTACGTGAGGGAACACGTGATGAACGAAAGAGACCGTTACCCAGAGTCGCACCGCTTTCGAATGCAACTGGAGCGAATCCGCAACGGATCACAAGAGGCAGCTGCTGCCTTGATCAGCGAGTTTGGTCCTCATGTCTATCGCGTGATTCGCCGTCGATTGGATATGAAACTACGTTCCAAGATCGATTCGGAAGATCTGTTCCAGTTGGTCTGGGCTTCTTTCTTTCGCTATCCTGAGCGAATGGAACGATTTTCCCGATCCCTGGAGCTCGTCCATTTTCTCTCCGCCGTGGCTCGCAACAAGGTGATTGAAGGGGTGCGAAAGTACCAGCAAACTCAAAAACATGACATGTCTCGTGAGATCTCACTGGGAGATTCTCGTCTTGGTATCGCAATCACGGAATGCCGTGTTAAATCACCCAGCCAGGTGGCCATGGCCAAGGAACGGTTCGAACACTTGATGCGAGGCCTCAGTCGCCGACATCAACGTATCCTTTGCTTGCGACTTGCCGGCGCAACTTACGTGCAAATCGCAGCGGAAATGCAATTGCATGAACGTACGGTCAGAAAAGTCATTGCCAAGATTGGTCACCAGGGCCTGGTCAATGAAGCACGCGAGTAAATCCAGCACAGCTACGCCGTATCCGCTGCTATCGCGGGTCCTGAATGGATTTCACGCAAAGGGATGCAGCGCTGGAAATGTCGTTCGAAAAACCGTATCTTGTAGAGGGTAAACCGACAGCGGGAATGCCTGACAAGGAACACGGATTGATGGATTGGCAGCGTGGTATTCTGACAGGAATGTTACTGGTGGCATGGGCGACCAGTAACCTGGCGTGGGCACTCCCACCGATGCCCGTGGATCCCGATGAAACAGGGCAGCTGGTTGTTGACGGCAGCGGTCCGTCACCCTTGTTGAAATGGGCTGCCTTGCTTTCCAGCCAGCGTTTTGCCGATCGACAACAGGCCACGCGTAACCTGCTGCGAGCACGGCAAGCGGCGTTACCGTTTCTCCAGGAAGCGGCCACCAGTCGTCACTCGGAAACGATCTGGCGAGCAGTGACGATTCTCGAGCAGATGGCTTGTGATGTCCACGATGTGGAGTTGCGCATGGCAGCCCTGGAAACCTTGCGTAAATTGGAGAGGGAACCTGATCCCCGTACCCACCGTCGTTCGGCAGCTGCCGTGAAACACCATGCCCTCTGGAGGCAAGCTCATGCGCTTTCAATGATACGTCGCTGGGGAGGTGATGTACGTAGCTATCGCAGGGGCGACAAGGAAACATTGCGAGTACGAGTGGACAAGAAGTGGACCGGCGGTGATAGAGGGTTGGCGGAACTGTTGTTTGGCGGCGGCGTGACGTGGAGGTCGTGGGAAACGGCTCCGATCACCGATGCTGGATTGCAGTCAATCCAGAGCCTGGTTGGATTGGAACGACTTTACCTGGGACAGACCAGGATCACAGGTGAAGGCTTATCATCGCTGAAGAATTTAAAAAACCTGAGACACCTTTCCCTGCGTTACCTTGATATCCAGGACGAGGCCCTGCGACAGCTGGTTCACCTTCAGCAACTGGATTCACTGGGACTGGACGATACATCCATTACGGATGCCGGCTTAAGGCACTTGCAACACGTACCGCGCCTGCAATCGCTCTGGCTGGACCGAACACGGATTACTGCTGATGGGTTGGTTCACTTGCGGCCCTTGCAGCAACTAAGCCGCCTCTACCTGGTAAACACGCGGGTGACACATAAGGGAATCGCCGAATTGCGGCATCTTCCCAGGTTGAAATACCTGTCCCTCAAGGGGGTGGTCCTGACGGATGTAGGATTTGCTGAGTTATCGCAGCTGGGCCAGTTGGAAACACTGGGATTGGATTCCACGGCGATCACGGATGGCCAGGTAAAGCACTTGCTCAGCTTAAAAAACCTTCAGACATTATGGCTTTCGCATAGTAAAATAACGGAAACTGGGTTGAAACAACTGCAATCACTTACCGAGTTGAAACGACTTTACGTTCAGGGGCTGGATGTTTCCGAGGAAACCGTAGATTGGTTCAAGAAAACCCTCCCGGAATGTCGTCTCTATCGATAGGGGTTGTCGAGGTCGTGATTTCCGGAACGTGTAACGAGCTAGGTGGGTTGGTGAGGTAAGCATGGCGAAGTGGTATTACAAGGTTCTGGGTGACGTCGTGGGGCCGCTCTCCAGCCGGGATTTCCTGGAACGAGTTCGTGCCGGTGAAGTGACCGAAGAGATGCAGGTGCGCAAGGATGATGCGCTGTGGGTGCAGGCACGTGCCGTGACGGGCCTGTTTGAGTATGCCACCGAGCGGTCGGCAGAAACCGTTTGTCCCTACTGTGGTAGCTCGATTGATCCCCCGCCCACCCGTTGTGCCAAGTGCCGGCGCCGGATCTCGGTCAGCTATGAAGCACGGGCTGGAGCGACTCAGACCCGGGTAGAAACCGCTGCTCAACAGATGCAGGTGGGTGAGCATGCTGACGAACAACAACCGGACACCGTGGCTGCCAACGTGGCAGTGATTACCGGAGCGGTCTTCCTGGCCCTGACGTTTGCCTTCCTGGTCAGCCTGGGATTTCGCAAGAGTCTTTCCTGGATAGATGGGGTCATCCTGGGGTTGCTTGTGATCCCTGCTGCAAGTGCAGCCTTCGTTTTTTACCTGCAGTTCAAGTATCGTAACGAGGATAAAAATCGTTAACTCGTTTTGACGAACACTCGTTACCTGGCCTATAATCTGGACCCGGCAAACTGGATGCCTTCAGTTGCCGAAACAGATCTCCGTTCCTTGGCTCCAGAATGAGAATGTCTTGTGGTAAATGATCTACTTGTTTATGTCGATCAGGTTTCCAAGTCATTCGGACGGATCCAGGCACTGGCCAATGTTTCCCTGGATATTGGGCCAGGAGTGACGGGGTTACTGGGTCCCAACGGTTCCGGCAAGAGCACGCTGATCAAGATCCTGCTGGGCCTGTTGCAGTCTGACAGTGGCGAGACGCGGGTGCTGGGCATGGACCCCCGACGACAGGCACGGGCGATTCGTACCCAGGTGGGCTACATGCCCGAAGACGATTGTTACATTGAAAACGTGGAAGCGGTCGAGATGGTCCGCTTCGGCGCACGCCTGAATGGACAACCGTCCCTGGAATCACTACGGCGAGCCCACGAGATCCTCGATTTTTGCGGTGTCCACGAAGAGCGATATCGGCTGATCGATACGTTTTCGACTGGCATGCGCCAGAAAGTCAAGTTTGCCCATGCCATCGTTCATGATCCGAAGATCCTGATCATGGATGAACCCACTTCCGGCTTGGATCCAGAAGAAAGACAGATCATGCTGAGACGTATCCGGAACCTGGCGGATCGCGCGGGTAAAACCGTGATCATTTCCACGCATATACTTCCTGATGTCGAGTCGGTTTGTGACCAGGTACTGATCCTGTCCCAGGGCCGTTTGCAACTTTCTGGTAGCCTGGAAGAACTGACAACCACGGCACCGGAACTTTACCTGAAGGTGGTCGGGTCTGCCGAAGAACTGGTTGAGACCATGATGCGACGGGGTTTGCAGGTGGAGTTGGCGGACCGTGGGACAATCAAGGTCCAGCACTCGGGAGACGTGGCAGCCATCTGGGCCTCGGCGAGCGAGGCAGGTGTCAGGATTCGCTCCATGACGCCTTCCAGGAATACTCTCGAGCAGGTTTTTATTGATGCCGTGAGCGGAGATTCCCATGCCCATTCATGACCTGGGATATCGCGACTGGGATGTGCCACCCGAGGCTCTCGGATGGCGCTGGTTGGTGATCGGAAAGACTGGAATCCGTAACGCCTGGAAGAACAGGTGGCTGTCACGAGTCCTGTTCTTCCTGCTTGCTCCAGCAGCGATGGTAGGGTTGGCGATTTTTTTCTTTGAACAGGCCAATCAGCAGCCCGAGTTGCGTGTGGCGTTTGCCAGGTTTCTGAAGGGATATCCTGGTACCCAGGAGATTGCTGCGGATGTCATCATTGACCCGAACACGGCTCGCCATGATGTCTGGGCCTGGTTGCTGTTTTCGTTCTTTCGCTATCCACAAGCAGTGGGAATGGTGATGGTGGTTGGATTGATTGCCCCGCCCCTGATTGCCCAGGATGTTCGCTCTCGGGCATTCCTGCTTTATTTTTCGCGCCCCCTTACACCGTTGGAGTACGTGCTGGGTAAGGCCATGACGATCTGGTTTTACCTGGTCCTGATTACGACGGTACCGGCGCTCTTGCTTTACGTAGTGGGAATTGCGCTTTCGCCAGGAATCTCTGTTGTGATGGATACCTACGATCTGCCAATACGCATTATCCTGGCATCGTTCGTGCTTATTATTCCTACCACTTCGTTAGCGCTCTGTTTTTCCTCACTAACTCATAAAAGTCGTTATGCCGGGTACATGTGGTTTACGACCTGGATCCTGGGTTGGGTTCTTTTTTCCTTCATGTTTGGCATGACGG
>JAZADA010000392.1:0-7160 GCA_036124135.1 Planctomycetota bacterium
AGCAACTGGATGACGTAGGGATTCTCGCGGAACCATTGCAGTACCATACTCCAAAACTACCAGGACTGGGGGACGTTGACTGGAAAGCCTTCATTTCCGTATTGAACGAGGTGGGTTACCAGGGACACGTTTCTGTAGAGGTCGAGGATCGGGATTACGAGCAAACGCTGGAACGGCGTCAGCAGGCATTGATCGAAAGCGAGGCTCACCTCAGACCGCTGATAAACTGTTAAACTATAGGATTCAAGAAAAGAGTCCCTGGAAAGAAAGTCTCATGGAATACACTTACACGGAAATTGCCGGAATGATCGATCATTCCCTGTTACCCCCCGCATTGAACGAGCAGGAACTGGAAGAAGGTTGCCAGCTGGCGGTCGAGTATGGAGTGGCCAGCGTTTGTATCATGCCCTACTACCTTAAGCGCTGCGCTGAGATCCTGCGCGGTAGCCCGGTGCAGGCCAGCACCACGATTGGATTCCCGCACGGTGGTCACACCACCGCGATGAAACGGGCCGAAGCGGAACGGGCGTTGGAGGATGGTTGCCAGGAACTTGACATGGTGGTCAATATCTCTCGCGTCATGAGTGGTGACTGGGATTACGTGCAACAGGATATTGCCGCAGTGATTGAACCGGCACATGCTGCCGGACAAAAAGTGAAAGTGATTTTTGAAAACTGTTACCTTGATGAACAGCAAAAGATTATGCTCTGCAAGATCTGTACTGATTTGCGAGCAGACTGGGTAAAAACATCAACAGGATTTGGCACCAGCGGAGCCACCACGGAGGACATCAGGTTGATGGTTGAAAATACGCCGGATCATGTACAGGTGAAGGCAGCTGGTGGGATTCGGGACCTGGATGCGTTGCTGGAAATGCGTGCCCTGGGAGCATCCCGGGTCGGTGCGAGTCGAACCCAGGGGATGCTCGATGAATGTCGCCGGCGACTGGCCGAGTAAACGAGACAGGGGTGGCCGTTGATTTGATCAGCTGGATGGCTTGCTTTGCTGGTTGGTATCCTCGATGATGCGGGTAGCAGTATTATTTTAATTCATTGACGTTGTTTTCAAGACGATGCTTACGCACTCTGCACGTATGTTCCATCAGGGGAAAGGTAGATCCATGAACGGACGAAGCTGGTTAGCCGTCATTTTAATGTTGCTTGCCATTGGTTGCTCGAGCAACGAGGAGATCGAGGTTGGGTCCGGTTTGGACAACGGGGATGCCGGTGGTGAACAGGCGAGCAAGGGTGAGAGTAACGATGGGCAGATCGTGATCGTCAGTGAAATTAACGGGGGTGGTGACCAGGATATCGGTTACAAGGCCACGGTAGACAGCCTCAAGGCGCATCCCAACCTGCGTGCGGTATTTGCTATTAATGATCCATCCGCACTGGGTGCCTGGCAGGCGATCAGCGAAGTGAAAAAGACAGACGTGATCAAGATTGTCGGATTTGACGGGGAGAAGGCGGGTAAGCAGGCGATCCTGGACGGTAAGATTTATGCGGATCCGATCCAGTTTCCCAAGCAGATGGGTGTCGAGATCATGAAAAAGATCCTGGCTTTCCAGGCAGGAGAAGACTACGAGAAGCTGGAATTGATTCCCACCTCGCTCTACAAGAAGGCAGATGCAGAGAAGGATCCTGAATTACAGGCTGACGCACCCACGGAGACGATCGCAGAAATCGTTGAGCAGAAAGGTGTGATTGGGTACTCGGCCATGATGCTGAAAAATCCGTTCTTCGTGGTGATCCGGGATAGCCTGACCGCTGCGGGAGCCCAGCATGGTTACAAGGTCATCACGACGGATGCAGCTTCCCAGGTCGATCTACAGGCCAACCAGGTGGAGAATTTTATCAGCCAGGGTGTTGATGCCATTGTGCTTAATCCGACCGACCGCCTGGCTATTGGATCGGCAATCAAGAAAGCCAACGAAGCTGGAATTCCTGTTTTTACCTGCGACTTGCAGTGCGTGGCCGAGGGGATTGAAATTGCCGGTCACATCGGGACCGATAATTTCCAGGGTGGTGAATTGGCCGGCCAAGCCATGGTTGAACTGCTGGGAGAGGAAGGGGGCGAGGTCCTCGTACTGGATTTCAAGCAGGCTAATTCCTGTGTCTTGCGTGTGGATGGTTTCAAGAAAGTGATCGACGCTCATAACAAGCGGCTTAAAGCTGGAAAATAGATGGCAGAAGCTGATTTACCACGATCCAATGACCAGCCACTGCTGGTAATGAAAGGAGTTTCCAAGTCCTTTCCAGGGGTAAATGCTCTTGAAAATGTTGATCTCACCCTTTACCCGGGAGAAGTCCTGGCGTTGCTGGGGGAAAACGGGGCAGGCAAGAGCACGCTTATCAAGATCCTCGGCGGAGTCCATACGCCCGATTCCGGTACGATCGAGATCAATGGACAGGTCGTGCAGATGGATAACCCGTTGACTGCCCAGCGGGCGGGAGTGGGAATCATCTACCAGGAGTTCAACCTCGTGCCGGCATTGTCTGCCAGGGAAAATATTTTCCTGGGGCAGGAAGCCGGAATGATGACCTGGATCCCGAGGTCCGAGGAGCAGCAAAAAGCGGTTGACCTGTTTTCTCGAATTGGTACCCAGGTCGATCCTGACCAGTTGTGCCAGGACCTGACCGTGGCCCAGCAGCAAATGGTCGAGATTGCCAAGGCGTTGGCATTGAACAGCCGTATCGTGGTCATGGATGAGCCCAGTGCTGCGCTGACACCGCGCGAGGTCCAGGGGCTTTACGAGATCGTGGATGAACTGCGTGCCCAGGGAATTGGAATTATCTATATCAGTCACCGCCTCGATGAAATCGATCGCCTGGCCGATCGAATCATGATATTGCGTGACGGTGAACATGTCGCCACGAAACAATCCGCTGATTTGAATCGAGACCAGATGATTGAAATGATGGTCGGTCGCAGCTTGAAAAAGGAGTTTCCGGAAAGAGAGGTTTCCATCGGTGAAGAACGACTGGTCGTTGACGGCTTATGCCGGGGCCAGGCCGTTCGTGATGTTTCGTTTACGGTTCACCGCGGAGAAATCGTGGGGCTTGCCGGACTGGTCGGTGCAGGGCGAACTGAAATAGCACGGCTTCTCTTCGGGGCGGACAGGCTCGAGGCAGGTACGGTCATGCTTGATGGCCACGAGGTAACACCCCGGTCTCCTCGCCAGATGATTAGGAAGGGATTATGCCTGTTGACGGAAGATCGAAAAAACCAGGGATTGATCCTGGGGTTGGAGGTCCAGGATAATTTTGGGCTGCCCAACATGAATGACTTTGCACCGTTGGGACTTATTTCACAGTCAGCAGAAACAGCAGCTTTTCAGCAATTCGTGGAGAAGATCAGGATCCGGGTCACCGGTGGCAGCCAGGTTACGGAAACCCTCTCGGGGGGCAACCAGCAGAAACTGGTACTGGCCAAGTGGTTGCAGCGCAACGCGGAGGTTATCATTTTTGACGAACCGACCCGTGGTATCGACGTGGGAGCGAAGTACGAGATCTACCTCCTGTTGAATGAACTGGCAGCCCAGGGGAAAGCCATTATCATGATCAGCTCGGAGTTGCCGGAGATTCTTGGCATGAGTGATCGCATCGTGGTCATGAGAGAGGGACAAGTTGCCGGATGCCTGGTGAACGAGAATGTTTCGCAGGAAGATGTAATGAAGCTGGCCACGGGTTCCGAAGTTAGCATGACAGGGTAAGAGATGAAAAGCAGGATTATCAAGATGCTGATCGCTGACTACGGCATGGTATTCGTGCTGTTGTTTCTCTGTGTGCTGATCAGTGTCTTGACCATTTCCGATATCCATCCAGAAGATCCTCGTTCAGGTCGCCGGCTGGCTGGCCTGATGGTGAAAAAATATGGGAAAGATATCAATGTGCTGGTCGTGGCACGTGATATCGATGCGGACAGGAAGTTTGCGAAAGCCATCCAGGAAGAACTGACCCGGTTGGGCGCACACGTGGTCGGAACCGAATTGGGCGATCCTTACAGCGTGCGTCAACGCCTGGAAAAAAGTGGCGCTGAATCAGTGCGAGTGGACCTGGTGGCAACACATAATTTCTCTTCGAAGTGGAAGATCTTTAGTGGTGAGACATTGAAGAAACTGGGTGCCAACCATCCTGTACTTGAGAAGCTTAAGGTGGTCAGGCCTCCCAGTTACCGTTGGCCCACGTTCCTTACGCGTCAGAATCTGATCAGTATCCTGAACCAGAATGCCCCGATTGCTATCATGGCGATCGGCATGACGCTGGTTATTATCACCGCTGGTATTGATCTCTCCGTAGGGAGCCTGATGGCACTGGCTGCGGTGGTCAGTGCCGTCTGTGTCCAGGAGTTCCTGGGAGCGGCACAGGCCAGTGGACTATCGGTCATGCTGGCGTTTTTTATTGCGATGGTTGTTTGTGCCCTGAGTGGAGTGTTTGCCGGGGTCATGATTACGGTCTTCAAGATGCCTCCATTTGTGGCCACACTGGGACTGATGATGGTGGCCAGGGGTGCCTCCTACATCCTTGCCGGGGGAGCCGATGCGTTGAAAATTGAAGCCACGTCAGTCGGGGCGCTCTATTCCACGTCGATCCTGGGAATTCCCAGCCAGATCGTGATCATGGTTGCCTTGTTCATCCTGGCCCACCTGGTGATGAGCCATACGTCGTTTGGACGTTACGTGTATGCCGTGGGTGGAAATGAAACAGCAGCGCGATTATCCGGGGTTCCCGTGGTGGCCGTGATCATCGCGGTTTATGCGATTTGTGGTTTATCAGCCGGGTTGGCCGGAGTACTGGATGCGTCTCATTTTGGAACGGGCCGCCCCAAGGCTGGGGAGTTCTACGAGTTGCAGGTGATCGCCGCGGTCGTGGTGGGGGGAACGAGCCTGATGGGAGGTGAAGGGAAGATGTTTGGCACCTTCGTGGGCGCACTGATCCTGGGTGTGATCCAGAATGGGCTCAACATGGCAGGTGTGGATTCCTACCGCCAGATGGTGATTTATGGTGGCTTGATCCTGGTGGCGGTCTTGATTGATCAACTCAAGAAAAAAGTGATCAAGCCTGCTGCCGCAGTCTAGAACCAGGGTTTTTCGTGGCACGGATCTCCACGATCTCGGCGACTTGTTTCAGTTAGCCACGATCTCTGGATTGACGACGTGTTCGGGTGTTAACCCCTGTAAACACGTGACCACCTGGGTAGCGGCACAGGTTCGTAGTTCGCGCAGCGATTCCTCTGAATAAAATGCAGCGTGAGGTGTGACAACTACCTGTGGCAATTGGTAGAGCGGTTGGGTAAGGTCCGGTGGTTCCGGGTCGTGGACATCAAGGGCAGCACCGGCTAGTTGATTCGATTCCAGGGCTGCCAGCAGCGCATCATGGTCCACCAGACCACCCCGTGCCGTGTTGATTAGAAATGCAGTTGGCTTCATGGTTCTCAATCGCTCTGTATTGAGAAGTTGATGAGTCTGTTTGTTATAGGGTAGATGCAGGGAAACATAATCACTGGTCGCCAGTAGCGTCTCCAGTGGTTGCAGGGCAAAACCCTCGATGGGCTGTTGCATGTTGTGGCGTGTCACCACGACATCGAGTCCCATTGCCTGTGCTCGCCTGGCGACTTGTTGCCCGATCGCTCCCCAGCCTACGATTCCCAGTCTTTGCCCCGCCAGGCGTCGGAGTGGCGTGTGAGGTTTTAACTGGTAGTTGCCGGTTTTCGCCTGTTGGTGAAAGTAGGGGATGTTACGAGCCATGGCCAGCAATAGGGCCAGCGTATGTTCAGCCACGTCGACGGCGCAATAGTCGGGAACATTGGTAACCAGGATGTTCTGCTCCGTGCATTGCTGGACGTCAATATTATCCAGTCCGATTCCCATGCGAGCCACGATGCGACATCGTGTCGCGTTTTCGATTACCTCGCGTGAGATGGATGCCCAGCAGGCCAGGATTCCGTCTACCTCGTTGACCTGTGCAGCCAGCGATGAGGGATCGGTTGCCGTGGCTGCGATGAGTTCGATACCTGCTTCACCAAGAATAGCCCGTTCGATTTCGAGATCCGGCCATGCATAATCAGTCACCAGGACTTTCATGATAGATATTCCTGTACCAGGCTGCCGCGAAATGAAACGACGGGTTGCCCAGGAATCACGTGATCTGGTTCCAGGGGGTTGTGACCATGCAGACCCTGTGAGACGTGGGATCGCTGGTCTGCACATTGCGATTTTTATTACGATTTACAAGGAGCATGGTGATGCCGACCAGGATCGCGATAACGACGATACCGACCAGGATTGGAAATGAAGAAGACTTGCGTTGCCGGCGACGATGTCGCCGGGAAATTCTTTTTCGTCCACCGCGAGGTCGAATGCCGGTATCCGGTGCAGATGGTTCTGCTGGGGTTGGTACGGAAGCCTGTATTGCAGGTGGCGTGGCGGGTGGCCGGGGCAGGGAAGTTGCCGGGGCTTGCTGCTGGGCTGCCAGTTGGGCGTCATACTCTGACTTTTTATCAGCGATCAGGAGGACTCGTTTTGCGCTGGCGAGCTCATTGAGAATTTGCTGGGAAACTTTGGCATGTTTACCAGCCTGGAATGTTCGCACGTGGGCCATCTGGCGATTGGCGGCATTTTCTATCACGTCCGGGTCATTTTCGCCGTTCGGGATTCCCAGCAATTGGTAGTAATTCGGTGCCTGGTCCTGGCTGGGGATGCCAAGCCACTTGCGGTATGGATCGAATTGTTCGGCCATTGCCGCTAATTCCTTAAAATCTCGCCAAGCAGATCTGGATGTTGAACCACGGAATCACTATTATCGCCTGCACGCTAAAGATCGGCAACCGCGTTTTTCTTGGAAAGAGGACAAGAGTAAACGAGTCAAGAGATTCATGGTTCTTGCCGAGGGCTGGCCAGGGAATTACCACGGAACGATCCTGGTCGTGAGTAAGGACGCAGGTAGGGTGGTTTGGTCCTGGCACAGGTGTGGCCGATCCGGAAGTGTTTTTAAAGGAATAACCTTGTGAATATTGGTCGCACGGAAATTGAAGATACCTTTGCAGAAGCTTTCAAGATGTACTACGTGCGGTTGCTTGTGACCGCCGAAGATACCTACTGGCTTGATGCGGCGGTACGAGAAGCAACCGGCTACAGCGCCTCGGTCATTGCCTGTGATGC
>JAZADA010000393.1:0-7872 GCA_036124135.1 Planctomycetota bacterium
GCAACAACAGCAGCGCATTGCTAAGCAGCCGGAAGCGGTCCGAGCGGACCTGGAACGGTTACTGCAAACACCTGTCAAGCAGCGAGATGCACGGCTCAAGGAGTTGGCAGAAAAATATGGGAAGTCACTTGAGATCACCCGTGACCAGTTACTGAAATCCAGTCCGGATTTCAAGAAATACTACGATGCAGCGCAGGCAGAAATCAAGGATTTAAAAGGCCGTGAGAAGACACAACCACTGATTCGTGCTCTCTGGGATCGCGGCAAACCTTCACCAACATACATTCTTCGCCGTGGCAATTACCTGACACCGGGCCGGCCGGTGCAGCCAGGTTTTCCTGCCGTGCTGACTCGTGGTTCCTCAACTATTTCACTACAGCAATCTACGAAGCACGCACCCGGTACCGGGCTACGACTGGAACTGGCACGCTGGCTGGTGCAACCGGAGCATCCACTCACGTCCCGTGTTATCGCCAATCGCATTTGGAAACATCATTTCCAGCATGGAATCGTCAAGTCCCTGGATAACTTCGGACGTGCCGGATCACGACCGAGCCATCCGGAACTCCTTGACTGGCTGGCCAGGGAACTGATCGAATCAGGCTGGAGCATCAAGCATCTGCACCGCATGATCATGAGTTCTGCGACTTATCGTCAGCAAAGTAAGGTGACAGATGACCATCTCCGACACGATCCAGAAAACACCTGGCTCTCGCGCATGCCGCTGCGACGGATGGATGCCGAGATGTTACGGGATGCCCTGCTCGCCGTTTCCGGCCGACTTCGATTAACCTCTTTTGGTCCTGCCGATCCCGTCGAGGCACGCGGCGATGGTCTCGTGGTTTCCAAGCCTCTCGAGGGAGGCTGGCGAAGAAGTATCTACGTGATCCAGCGACGAACCCAGCCGCTGACCATCCTGGGCACCTTTGATCGTCCCCAGATGAATCCTAATTGCGTGGAACGCATGGATTCCACGGTGGCCCCCCAGGCTCTGCACCTACTCAACAACAAGATGATTCATGATTTAGCGGTTTCCTTCGCGGAACGTGTCCAGCGAGAGGTGGGCAACCAGCAGCAAGCACAAATCCGGCACAGCTACCTGCTTGCTCTTAATCGACTGCCAGGCCAACAGGAAATGCAACTATCCATGCGCTATCTCGACCAGCTGACTAATCAATGGAAGCAAGAGCTTCCGGACCAGGCTGCGAAAGCTCCTCAGCGCGCACTGGAAAATTTCTGTCATGCACTCATGAACCTGGGCGCGTTTATTTACATCGACTAGCTTCCCCTGCAATAAAACGAGCGACTAATGAGCCTTCAATCCACACCTTCACGGAAGGATACGCCGCCTGCATCGAACCGCCGTCAATGGTTCGACCAGGTCGGTCAGGGGCTCTACGCCGCCGCGCTCACTTCCCTGCTGGGCCAGGACCTGTTTTCCTCCCGCTCGCTACAGGCCAATGAAACAACGACTTCGGGAAATCGCGAAGCCTACGATCTGAAGCCTCGCCAGCCTTCTGCCGAACCTCGTGCCAAGTCGGTCATCCACCTGTTCATGAATGGCGGTCCCAGCCAGATGGACCTGTTTGATCCAAAGCCTGAACTCAACAAGCGACACGGCGAATCCTATTTCGACAAAATCGCTGGCGAAGTGGAAAATCCAACGGCCGCCGGAGCCCTCATGCGTTGCCCGTACAAGTTTGCCCAACACGGTAACGCGGGGACCTGGGTTTCCGACGCCCTGCCTCACCTGGCCACATGCGTGGACGATATCGCCGTGATCCGATCCATGTACACATTTAACCTGACACACGAACCCGCCCTGTTCATCATCCAGAGCGGTCGTATGAATCCGGGCCTACCGACACTGGGTGCCTGGGTTGCTTACGGGCTGGGCAGTGAAAATCAAAACCTGCCCGCCTACGTCGTGCTGGATGATCCAAAGGGTCTTCCCATTAACCGTACACAAAACTGGCAATCCGGTTTCTTGCCTCCGCTCTACCAGGGAACCCGCTTTCGCAGTACCGGATCTCCTGTCCTCAACCTGGCCCGGGAGTTCGACGAACCGGATTCCGTAACCAGCGTGGAACGACAACTGCTGGCCGGGCTCGATAAAATCCACCGCGATCAGCGGCAGGGGCAACCGAATTTAAATGCACGTATTGCGACCTATGAACTGGCTGCCCGCATGCAACTGGAAGCATCCAGCGCCCTGGAGCTCAACAGCGAAACCAAGGAAACCCTGGACCTCTACGGAATCGGTAAAGAGCCCACCGACTCGTATGGACGACGATGCCTTTACGCACGAAGACTCGTTGAACGGGGTGTCCGGTTCGTGCAATTATTCATCGATGGGCAAATCTGGGATAACCACACGGGCCTGACCGCAGGACTCAAAGGAGCCTGCGACCGTACCGATCAACCCATTGCCGGATTACTGAAGGATCTGAAACAACGCGGACTGCTGGATGATACGCTCGTTGTCTGGGGGGGTGAATTCGGCCGACTGCCTATTGCACAACTACCCGGGGACAAGAACGTCCGTAATGCCGGTCGAGACCATAACAAGAATGCCATGGTCAGCTGGATGGCCGGGGGGGGTATCCGTGGCGGAATCAGCTACGGAGAAACGGATCCGCTGGGATTTGCAGCTGTCGAAAAACGTGTCAGTGTACCCGATTGGCATGCCACTATTCTGCATCAACTGGGCATGCATCACGAAGAGCTGTTCTACGACCGAAATGGTCTCAAGGAACGATTAACGGGTGTCCGTGAAGCCCAGGTGATTACCGATATCCTGGCCTAGCGTAATCCGCACAATGACTGGTTCCAAACGGTCGGTCGTAACCTCGCCTGCCACCGTCACGGTGTCAAATTGTGGGCCCGGATTCCCTGCTTCTCGGCAACGATACCGCACGTCTAAAGTTGCCTAGTTTGATAAGCGCTCTTTTATGGAAGGGAGGGCCAAGAACCATTTACGTTGATTGAAAATCCCGCCGAAACAGAGGGAGTAGGGCTGCCGCGCATCTTTTGTTGTTAGAAGATTATGAATCACTTACCGGAGACCATTGCTAGCAATAAATCGGGCAAATGGTTTGGTCTGGGTTTGCTAGCAGCGGCCATCGCGGTGTTGTTGCCAATCGTCAACAGCGGCTGTCACCGCAAGCAGTACCGTCTTCGATCAGATCAACAGGCTTACCATATTCTGCAAGAGAAGAATCAGTCCAAGAAATGGCTCGACCCGCAGTTCAATATTACGCCTGACCCACGGAGTCGTTTTTTTGATCCCTACGATCCCGACGATCCTCCGCTACCACCGGATGATCCAGAGGCCCAGGCTTACATGACTTCCGTTTACGGAATGCGAGGTCCCAAACGTTGGGCGGAATTGCAGCAACTCTCCCATGTAGAAAACCCTGAATGGCCCATCTTCTTCGGCGGCCAACGCTTGCGTAAAACAGGTGCTCCACTTCCTACGATCACATCATTAACGGCAGCAGCCGCGGTAGAAATGGGTTTGATTCACAGTCGGGATTACCAGCAACAACTGGAAAACACTTACCTGGCTGCACTGGAACTTACTTTCCAGCGATATCGATTCGATGTACGTCCCGCTGGCTTCCTGGGTGCACCGGGAATGGATTTCTTCTACCAGAACCAGCCGAACGACCAAAGCAACTTCCAGGTTGAGGACGGCTCAGTGGGTGTGAGCCGCCTGTTTCCCAGCGGCGCTCAACTGGTCGTTGAGTTGACCAACAATACGATCTGGTTATTATCCGGTTCGACTCCCAGGACGACAGCCAGTGGGCTGGCCTATTCCCTGACACAACCCCTGCTCATGTATGGCAGCCGGGAGATCGTGCTGGAATCGTTAACGGAGGCCGAGCGACGCGTCCTCTACGCGATTCGTGATTTTGCCCGTTATCGTAAAAACTTCTACGTGATGGTCTTAACAGGGTCTCGGGCAGTTCCGTTGCCTGGCAGTTCTGGTGGCGGTGAACTCGCTTACCTGATTCGCAGTGAACGAAGTCCAACCGTCGGTTTTTACATGCTGCTTTACATGTTGCAGCGTGTACGCAATCAATCCACCAATCTTCGCAGCCTCGACAACCTAATTCGCAACCTGATGGCCCTTGGCGAGGCGGGTCGAGCGACCTCGCTGGACGTGACCCAGTTATTGAGCAGTTACGAAAACTCGCGGCGCCGACTACTGTTCCTGGACACGGCCTTTCGTGATGAGCTCGATCGATTCAAGCTTCAATTGGGACTGCCACCCAACATGGACATCATGGTCGCCGATCGTTTACTGGAACCTTTCCAATTCCTGGATTCAGAGTTATTGGACATGGAAGATCGTTTCGGAAGACTCGGAATTGATACGACCCCTCGTGGATTGATTCAAACGATTGGGCAACTGGATCAATTCCTGGCTGGGGTCAGGAAAAAACTCCAGGAACTGGGAAGAGAACGACAGCAATTGCAGCAGGCCCTGCCTTACCGTTTGAGTAAGCTAAGTCCGGAAGACGCCAAGACACTCCAGGACAACGTCTCGCAGGATCGGCTGCAATTCCTGGAGCTGGAACAGCAGTTATCTCAGCTGGAAAAGCAACTGGCCATGGCCCAGAAGGCAATCGCCGGCAAGAACGTACTGACGGAAGCGGAGATCCAGGCACTGCTTCCCCAGGCACGTGAAATGCGTCGAGGCGTCTTGCAAGTCGTGCGTGAACTGATCAGCCTGGTCATCACGACTCGCGTGGAACTTCTTATCTTACCCCCTGTTGAAGCGACCGAAGCAGAAATCACACAGGAGGCACTCCGGGAGCGCCTGGATCTGATGAACCGACGTGGCTATGTCGTTGACGCGCGGAGAAAGGTCGAGGTCGCGGCCAATCAGATGGAAGCGATCCTGGATGTCGTCGCGGAAGGATCCCTGAATACCGCACCTCTGTTTAGCAACGACAAGCCGCTTCAATTCAATACCCAGGACAGTGAATTTCGGCTGGGGCTTGCACTCCAAACACCACTGGATCGCCGCCAGGCGCGTAACCAGTTTCGCGCATCCCAGATTTCCTACCAACGTGCACGACGTAATTACATGGCAGCCGAGGACCAGGTGATTCTTGATGTCCGTTCTCACCTAAGACGCGTCCGGGCCCTGGGGGGCGTTTTCGAAATCAATCGACGGCAACTGCGTGTAGCCGCCAAGGAACTTGACCAGGCGATTGAATTCGGCGAACGTCCTGATGCCGCAGGTCGTGCAGGAAGTCGAGGAGTCAATATCTCGCGAGCACTGGATAATATCCTCGACGCCCAGGATGAACTCATCGAAACCTGGTCCGAATATGAAACCGCTCGCTTCTCGTTGTTTCGCGACACCGGCAGCATGCAAATCCAACCGGACGGTATTTGGGACAAGCAGGGAACGCTTGATTATCGTTCCATTCCCGCTCCGCAACCAGCGCCGTAGTTGTGCAGCTAGTCTTTGCGAAGGATGGCAAACCGAACATTGCCAGAAACGACAGCTCCCGGTTTCATGACCTTGTTCACCTTGGCCAGGGGTCCCGGGACAGGCAGGTACCTCACCGTGCCATTACAGGGAGCTTGAATAGAGTAACCTGCCAGTTGACTGGACAAGAGTGCCAAGTATTGCTTTTCCAGCTTACAAATATCCTGGGCGGCAGCGAGGGTAATATCTGACTGTCGGCTGCGTGCCGCTCCAATGGCAGTCACACGATCAACTTGCACGACAGCCTCCTGGTACCGTTTCTGCAACATCTCCAGCTGATGCACATAATCCTGTTCCTCCAGGACTGCCAGTTCTCGAACCAGGCTACTGCGAACACTATTGCGATCAAATAAGAGGTACTCATCCTTTTGGACCTGGGAGGGCGTTACATATCCTTTTTGTCGAACACGGCGCGACCAGGCAAGCTGCTGAACCGCACGATCTCGTTCTTCCGTCACCTTTTGTAGAGCGAGAACAATCGTTTGGCGCTGGTCCTCGTAGGTGCCAACCCGATACTCTCCGATCGACAATCTAGACGTTTCCGCTGTGATACGCGCAGCTGTTATCGATCGCTGAAAACGATCCTCCTGCAACGCCTGTTCGCGGCCCGTACGGTCTACTTCGCTGACCGCTTGCTGATACTTGAGCTTTTGAACCGCCACGGTTTCCTCAAGTCCCTGCGGTTTAAACGTCGCCAGCGTGTCCCCGCGCGACACCTTCGTTCCTGGTGGTGCCATCGCCTGCACAACCAACGTTCCACCGCGAGGCGTTGCAAAAGGAATATCTCGTTCCGTCGATGCAACAGGTTCACCGATTCGCTGAAAGCCCATCTTGCTCCATTGTTGCTGAAGCTGTCGCACCCTTTCTTCCCATGTCTCTAGCAACTGCTGCTGGTATTTGGTCTGGCTGCGCAACTGCACGATCATAGCTTCCTTTTTTCCACGGCTCTCAACCACCGCTTGCTTTGCCAGCTGAACCGCGCCTTCCAATAAAATCTTGCGTCGCTGGAAAGTTACCTCGCGCAATACCTTTAAGGCCTGCTGCCTGTTCTTCAGCTCCCGTTCCGACCGCTCGCGGGAAACCTCATCGACCGTTAGTTCCTTCTGGTTCAGTAACCCCTGGTTAGCCAGCCGCTCGGAAGCAGCTGCTTTTTCCACTGCCTGGGTCAAACGATTCCGGGCCATGGCGATCTGATCCAACAGTCTCTGCTCCTCGATGGGAAATTCGCCTTTCAGGTACCGGTCACGATCCATCTCTGCCTGTCGTTGTTCCAACATGACAGCGGCAAGAAGCGATTCCTGTTGATACCTTTCAATAGCTTCCGCTTCACTGGCAAGCTGATGGTCTTCCCGCGCGCGAACCACCATGATTCGACTATCATGTAATCGTTGATAATGTTGATGAGCGACCGATAACGAACGGGCCTTCGGCAGGCCCTTGGCAATGGGAATATCTGCGGGTTCCCAGGCCGTGAGAATCCGACCGGGATACGCACCGAGTGTCTCCAGGATCAACACCAACACGAAAAGACGGATCAACCGGGGAAACGTAAAACGAGATAACAACACATTCATGTGACGCCGCTCAAATCGTACTCAAATCACAGATATCTAATGCGGAGGTTGGATGAGTCGTTCGAACGAGATTCAACAACTCGGCAAGCGGCAGGTTCCGTGGACTAACGATCACGCCACCGTAAACCAGCCTTCTCAGGAATATAGAAAAGACCGGGCATGGGTGTCAATGTGAACGACTCTCACCGTGACCGGGGATCCGGCCAGCAAGAACGCATGGCACTCCGCCGCCACCGAACACGCATCAAATATCAAAAAACCCCTACCAGCGACGCTTACAGCGTCCAGCCCTTGCGGTATTCCTTGTGTAGCAGCTTCTGGGCAGCTGGTGCATTGTTCGCCTTGAACTGCTTGCCATCCCAGTCAATGGTCTCACCACTACGATACGCAACGGTCCCCAGCAGGACGGCCTCGGTCAAAGCACCCGAGTAATCGAAATTACAGGTGGTGGTGCCACCGGTCTTGATGGCATCAATCCACTCGCGGTGATGGCCCACCGAGGGTGCCAGGGTTTGCTTGGGGGGTTGGAAGTCGGCAAATTTTTCTTCCGGGAATAGTCGATGGCTGCTGTAATCAGACAGGATCATCCCTTCCTTTCCAACAAACAATTGCCCACTCCCCTTGGTCACGGGATTTCCCTTGCTGTCTTTCAGACGGGCCAACAGGGCAGGTCGCTTTCCACTGTCATACCAGGTTAGCTTGACCGGTGGCATTTTACCGCGTCGCGGGTATTCGTAATGCGCAATGGTCCAGGCTGGCGTACTGACGTCCTCGACCGGGGGTCCTTCTGCC
>JAZADA010000394.1:0-9943 GCA_036124135.1 Planctomycetota bacterium
AGTTTCCGAAGAATCAGCTCGATCTTCCCAGGAGGTGAGCGGCGGCGCGGGATGGGTTTCCCTGTTGATCGTGATTCATCTCATCTGCGTGTTGATTGCATTGACCAGTAATTTACACCGATCCTCGTTGCAGGCGCGGTTGGTGCAGGTGTTGCGACCTTACCTGGGCCTGGCCAACCTGGATCCTGACTTTACGCCTTATCATTTGACCCATGGAGAAGTCCTGGATGACGATCACTTCCTGGAAGTGCAACCGGTACGCACAGCAGGAGAGGATTCCTCGCTGGATGCCCCGGAACGAACGATCCTGGAGAGTGCGAATCGGTGGGGCTTTGCAGCTCGGCGTTATCGTCGACTGGCCTATGCCGTGGCCTATCACGCCGAGGTGGAAGATGATCACGTGACAGCGGCCCTGGCGCGTGCGACGGCCGGGCTGGTAGGGAGACCGGGAACTTCAGGCCAGTGGGTTGTCCGGTGCTGGCGTCATGAATCTCAACCGCGCCGCATCACGGAACTGGCAGCTGGTTTCCCCGTGGACCCGCTGGCTCCTCAGTACCAGCAGTCCGTGTATGCCGCAGATGTTTGGTTAGCAGAAGGCGTTTTACAGGTACAGAAGCGAGTCGCGGCACAGGAATCTGCCCGGCGTGAGCGGGATTCGATTTCCGTGGACGGGAAGGAATAATCATGGCGCCTGTGAAAACAACTCGTTACTGGGAAGAATTAAATCGGTCCGTTGGTCAGTCCTGGAATCGTTTCTGGTTCACCCCGACAGATCCGCTGCCGCTGTGCCTGCTGCGAATTGCTGTGGGGCTATTAGCATTGGCTTACCTGGCCTCGTTCAGCGGTGAATTGGTGCAGGTGTTTGGTGTGGATGGGCTGATGTCGACAGCCACCGTAACGACCATTCGCGGGGCTACAACAGGCTATGACTGGGTGCATTTCTCGCTCCTGGACCTGGCCAACACAGCGCCCGCACTATGGACACTGCACGTGTTGAGTGGTTTGGTACTGTTGCTCTTCACGCTGGGGGTGCAGACACGGACGACGTCGGTCCTGTCCTTGTTGGTCATCCTTTCCTACGTTCATCGTCAGCCAATTTTAACGGGCCCCTTCGAGCCGGTGATCTCGATGTTATTGTTGTACCTCTGCCTCGGACCCTGTGGTGCTTACCTGTCGGTCGATTACTGGCGCATGTCGCGCCGTGGCGCTGCGCACGGGCGGCATGCACGATCGCAGAGTGATTGGACCGCAACGGTCAGCTTGCGGCTTATCCAGTTACATTGTGCTGCCTTTTATCTTTGTATGGGGCTGTCGAAATTGTCGGGGCAGGTCTGGTGGGAGGGTGACGCGGTTTGGATGTTGATGTCCCAGGTTCGGTCGCGGCCGCTGGATTTGACGTTCTTGCGTGAGCAGGCTTTCTTGCTGGATGCCTGGACGCATGCAATCGTCGCTTTCGAACTCGTTTTTCCACTCGTAATATGGAAGTCAATGGCACGTCCCCTGTTACTGGGAATTGCCCTGGTGATGTGGGGTTCGCTGGGAATCCTGACCGGTTTGACCGGATTTGTCCTGGTCATGTTAGTAGCCAGTGCTGCCTTTTTGTCGCCTGATCTCTGCCGGCGTCTCCTGGCGAGATGTCCCGGTTGCCGCCATTGCCTGGTAACCGAGTAGGTTCGCTTTCTTCGCCGCTTGCATCTGGCTGGTGGTTACTCCAGAATAGCGTGCAGTCCGATCCTTAGAGGATGGGTGAGGTTTTCTGCTGGTGGCAACAGCATTCAGTTTCTTTGGTATCGAGAGGAATGACTTATCATGCAATCGTTACGAGAACGCCGACAATTCTTGGGCCAGTGTGCCGCGGGTTCTGTCCTGGCAGCCGGTGGGTGGTGGACGGGTACGAATCCGGTGCAGGCGATCGAGCCGATTATTCGCAAGGGTGGTGAGCGATTTGCCTTTAGCCTGGCGGCTTACAGTTACCGCAGCCTCTTGCAGGGTAAGCCCGCCAAGTTGACGTTGGCGGATTTCATTGATGATTGTGCCAGTTTTCAACTGGCCGGTACCGAGTTGACCTCGTATTACTTTCCGAAAAAAGTTACGCCGGAGTACATCTACGCACTCAAGCAACGGTGTTTTCATGCCGGACTTGATGTGTCGGGTACCGCAGTCGGAAATGACTTTGGTCACCCGGAGGGAGAGGAACGTAAACAGCAGATTGCCCACGTCAAGAAATGGATTGATTATGCCGAGATGCTTGGGGCGCCGGTGATTCGGATTTTTGCGGGGCACCCCAAGAAGGGAAGTACCCCCCAGCAATCCCATGCCTTGATGGTTTCGGCCATCGAGGAATGCTGTGCGTATGCTGGGCAGCACGGTGTGCACCTGGCGTTGGAAAACCATGGTGGCCCGACCAGTACGGCCGCGGGTCTCCTGGAATTTGTTCGTGATGTGAAGAGTCCGTGGTTTGGTGTTAACCTGGACACGGGTAATTTCCATACCGAGGATATCTATGGTGACCTGGAACAGATTGCTCCGTACTGCCTGAACGTACAGGTGAAAGTTACGGTATCGGGGCCGGACGGCGCCAAGAAACCGGCAGATTTCAAACGCCTGGCCACGATGTTACGGGCAGTGAATTACCGGGGGTACATCGTATTGGAGTACGAGGAAAAAGGGAATCCTCGCAAGGAATGTCCCAAGTACCTGGCCCAGGTGATGAAGGCGTTTGCCTAGATCGTAGGGTGGGTTCTAACCGGGAACGACGCCGACCAGGGCTCTTAGCTCGGGCCAGCTGCGGGTATTGGCAACATCCTCGCGTGCCAGGCCGGCCCTGCGGGCTTGCAGGATCCCGTAGGGCATGACCCCAAGTCCGTCGATATGGTGAGCATCGGTATTGATCACGATGGGAATTCCATGGCTGTGGGCCGCTGCACACTGGATGTCATCCAGGTCCAGGCGAACCGGGTTGGCATTTAATTCCAGCATTTTCCCGTGGTCCGCAGCGGCCTGGAAGACAGCATCCATGTCGACGGCATACGGTTCTCGACGGTTGATTAATCGGCCGGTGGGATGTGCCACCGAACAGACATGCGGATTGGCGATGGCCTCCAGCAACCGGTCGGTGATTTGTTCACGAGGTTGCTTTTGCCCGTAATGAATGGCAGCCAGGACCCAGTCTGCCTGGGCCAGCACCTCGTCGGGAAGGTCCATGCCACCTTTTTCCAGGATGTCACATTCAATTCCCTTGAGTACCAGGAAATCATCGTCCAGGGTTTCGTTGAACTGGTCAACCTGTTTCCATTGTTCTAGTAAGCGGCCGGGATCGAGCCCGTTGGCCATGGTGACACGCTGCGAGTGATCCGTAATGGCAATGTATTGCAGACCGCGCTGACGGGCAGCCGCTACCATTTCCTCGATGCTGTGCTTGCCATCACTGGCCGTGGTGTGCATGTGAAGATCACCGATCACGTCGGTGGCCGTAATCAACTCGGGCAAGGTGTTGCTCTCGGCCCATTCGAATTCACGTCGTGCCTCGCGCAACTCGGGGGCGAATACCGGCAGGTCCAGGGCAGCATAGAGATCTTCTTCGGTTTCCCCGGCGATATAGATCTCGTCCTCTTCCTCGACACGGAAAATTCCGTACTCGTTGATTTTCAATCCTCGTTGCCGCGCCAGTCCGCGCAGGTGAACGTTATGTGCCTGGGAGCCCGTGAAGTACTGGAAGGCCGCGCCAAACGATTCTCGTGCCACGACGCGCAGATCCACCTGGAAGCCGGTTGTTAGTCGGATACTCATCTTCGTATCTCCCCGCGCAATGGTCTCCTCAACCGCAGGAAAGGATGCCAGGTGATCCATGACCTGTTCCGGGACGCTGGAGACGACCAGGATATCCAGGTCTCCCACGGTTTCCCGCCCGCGACGGTAACTGCCGGCAAACTCGAACTGGTCGATGCCCGTGCAGCTACTGAAATGCGAACGTAGTTCGGTGGCAATCTGGTCCGCCTCGTACCAGTAAATGCGTTGGTTGGCAGCATCCGCGATGGCGATTCCCTGCAGGATCTGCTGTTCCGTCTTGGCCCCCAGTCCCTTGAGTGCTCGCACCTGTTCCTGTTGGCAGGCTTGTTCCAACTGCTCGAGATTTTCGATTCCGAGTTCCCGGTACAGCAAGGCGGCCTTCTTGGGCCCGAGGCCGGGGACGCGTAGCATGTCGAGTACGGTTGCCGGTACCTGTGTTAGAATTTCCTGGATCTGCGGAAGCTGGCCGGTTTGTACCAGGACAACGCATTTCTCAGCCACGGCTTTTCCCACTCCGTCAATTTCCGTGAGTGAGCTGGGATCCGTGTTCACCAGGCTGGCAATCGATTCCGGGTAGTCGCGAATGACGCGCGATGAATTACGATAGGCGCGAATACGAAACGCATTGGCACCCTGGAATTCCAGCAAGTCAGCCAGTTGGTCAAACGCAGCGGCGATATTGGCATTGTCCATGACAGTTCCTGTCTCCATTCAGGGGGACGAGTGCCGGCCGCCGGGATCGATCCTGTACACTCGCTTTCAGAAGAGTGTATCGAAGTGCACCCCCGTAACGCTAGTCCGGGAGTGCAGGCATACCGTGGATCGGTGTTTTAGAGAAACACCGTGAGGAAGGGTGGTGGGCAACGCGGTGGTTGCAAGCCGCTACGGCTGGACACGATTCCATTGCAGGGGCGCTGGTGGATCTTCCGAAGGTTGCTGAATGACGTGGCTCGGTGCAGGGCCGGTCGAGGCAGTGGTAACGTGCTCGCGTGGCAGGGAGGCCCACTGGATGGCACCGAAGTGTCGGTGGATCGGGGCGGATGTCCTGGTCGTGCGATCACGGGGGTTTAGCAGTTCAGGTCCCTGGCGTTGCAGCAAGGGTTGTCGATCCAGGTCGGGAATGGGTTCCGTTTTATCCGGAGCGATAATACGTGGTGTGCTGGGTTGTAGCCCAGCAGCCGGTTCGCGAATAGGACGTCGTAAGATCGACTGTCCGTTGGATCCCGACAGGTCAGCGGATGTACCGGTCGTGTCGTCTTGGTTGGCTTGTGGTGGCAGGGTGGGGACCTGGTCAGCCGGTTCGCCACTGGTGCCTGGACTGGGTGCCAGGGCTGGTTGATTGCTGTCAGGACCGGAGTAATACGGTTGTGGGGTAGTGATCGTGGTGGCAGTCCCGTATTGAGGTGTGCAGCAATTGTTGAACATGGGAGTCCAGTTCCAGCACCAGGGGAAGATGCTGCCCGTGTTTGCCTGGGCGTAAGGTCGCATTACGGTGACCGGTACGCGACGTACTTGCCACATGTAGCGTTGGCAGGCACGCATCTGTAAACGCGGCAAACCGGTTGCGGGGTTGGATTCAAAAACAGGTCGGTAAGTTGTGACGGGTACCTGTACCCATTGCGAACGATAGCGAGTTGCCGGAACGTAGTTGCCGGGTACCTGGGCCTGGGTCACCGCCGTGGCGGGGGCCACGGCAGGAATGGTGGATGTGGTCGTCAGCGGACGCCAGGCAAACACTCGATTAGCAGGAGCCGTTTGGGTCGTTCGGGACCAGGGTGTGGGTTCCCGACCGGTAATCCAGTCAAAGAAATCAGCATGGCTGGTTTCTGCCACGAGGATCAAGCCAAGGGCCAGCGAGCAGATCGTGATGATTTTGCGTGTCGAGTTCATGCGATAGTTTCCGTTAAGGGATGAGTCGAGGTCACCTGGTGACACTCGGGCACAACAGGATTGCGATACTTCTTGTTTGATTTTTCTGACTTAAATTGTCAAGCAGTTGGTCGTTTTAAACCATGATTTGGTAGTTGTTTACGTTTGTTTCGGTCCTGCTGCTTGTAACGCAGAGGGGAGCAGCCAGCTACGGGCCTTCTCTGGGAAGAGTAGGTCGAAAACAAGTGGAAACGCAAATTTAGTTATGGATTTAAGAGAAAAAATCCTGCTTTTACCGAGTTGCGGTTCACCTGGGCAACGAGCCGGATGGTGCTGGTCTGGCCACCGCCGGTCGCCGCTGTTCAAACAGGTCGTAGAGGTCAAAGAGCAATTCTCGCAGGTTATGCGAGTCGTGCGGATAATAATGTCGCACATCGTCGTCTGAAATAACCTTGTCGTGATGACGCTGTAGGTAGGCTACGATCCGTTGCGCGGTGAGGAGATTCGGTTGCATTGACAACAGGTTGGGTAGCCCCAGGGATCGATGGGTGGTGACCAGGAGTCCTTTGCCGGTCCGACGACAGAATTGTTTGAGTCGGTAACGTGCCCAGCGTGACAACTGTTCCAGGCCATCGACGATGACCTGGTTGCAACGTTGCAGGTCCGGATCCTGGAAAGAAACCGGTAGCTGTCTTTGTCCCTGGTGCAGTCGATAGCATGCAATGTGAGAAGGAGGTCTTTCCAGTTCCGAAACCAGGGTGGCCAGGAGGGTGGATTTTCCACTGCCGTGAGGTCCTACGATTTGGCCCCAGCCTTGTTGTTCACGAAGTTGGATAGCCAACTGGTGGATGGTCATTTCGCCTGGGAAAAGAAAGGGGCAGGCACCTGGTTGGGTCCATCGCGTGGAAAATGGATTGGAGCGGAACCGGGGATGGGGTGTCGTGCTGGGTGTCATGGTTGAATAATTTGTGCCACGGGAATATTGCCCAGCAGGAAGGGCTGATCGTGAACATGTTCATTTCCGTTGCGCAGGAAGACGCGGACCCGGGTGCACCATTGAATCTTGATAATGATTCCTTCGTAGCTTAAAGGACTCATGGGTAATGCGACGGAGAATTCCTTGAAGGTCCGGAGGTCCGGGGTTTGCTGTCCGGAGACATGGCGTTCGAAGTAGTGGATGCCGAGGTCTTCTTCTCCCTTTCCTTCCGTGTACCAGAGGACGGAAACTTCCATGGCATGGATGAGCGCGGGATCGATCCGGTCAACCTGGTACTGGCAGTGCAACGTGTCACTACTGTAATAGTGCTTGCGGGGATTATCGAGTCGGATACTGATTAAAGGTTCCATCAGGAATCCTCCCGGGAGCGCACCGGCGGTGGATAGAGTACGACGGGGAAGGTGCGTTGAAATGGAGGCCATTCACGTGTTTGAACATCAATCCTGAGTTTCCATTGCACTGCGTTATGCGTTCCCTGGAAGGAGTGCATGACCTGCATGGGTACCTGGAATTCGCAGTCCTGTTCGAACGGGATACCTGCCTCGACCTCGATCTTCTCGCGGTAGAGCAGCTCCTGGCTATAGACAGGTTGAATACTGGTTCGCGTATCCGTTCCCTGGCGATAGGTTGCTGATTCATGGCAGACCAGTGCGATGCGAAATGATTCCAGTTGCAGGTGACCGGCCTGGGACAGGAAGAGAGCATATTCACGCCCCGGGTGAAGCGGATGATCAGATATCTCGACACTGGTTGGGCCGATCCCTGCGTGACGTCGCAGTTGCCGCCAGAGATAGAAGATGGACCAGCAACCGACCACGGTACAGGCCACCAGGATGAACAGCAGTAGCCAGTTAGGATTATCGATTGAATGTCGTGAGAGAATGGCCACGCTCAGGGAGATCGTGATCGTGACCCACAGCAGGAAAAAAGTAACGGCGGCACTCATTTGCCATACGGGTGATTCGTTCGCAGGCAGTCGGTAGGCAAGTCGAATGCCGGGACTGTTTGTCAGGTCCGTGTCATGTGGAACCTGGTGATAGATACCTGCTGGATTGGTAGCCTGTTGCCGTAATGGAAGCTGGCTGGCCTGGCGGGCCAGTGCCAGGCGTCGCTCGGTAGAGATGCGCAGCTGGATAATCGTATAGACCAGTCCCACGGTTCCGAGGACGAGTAGTAGGCACATCACGCCAAAGGTTAGGCTCAGGATGGATTCACCTGCAGATCCATCGCGAGTATGTCCTTGCCAGAACTGGAGCAGCAGTAGGATTCCGAGCACCAGCAGCGCTACGAAAAATGCAGCCTCGCCGACTTCCCCTGCCCAACTGGACCCGGTCCGGCGGTCACCTCTTTTTTTTCCCCAGAGCCGAAAAAATCGGGCCATGGACCAAGTTCCTCTGGACGACAAGCGTTCGGTTACTCCGCGACCTCCAACGCCCTCGTCGCTTGACGAGCGACACCGATTGTACTCCAATCAGCGAGCATGCTGCAGGCACCGTGTGCGTTATCTTAAGTGGCTGGTTCACGAAGAGATAGCCGTCGAGTGAGAGGATTTAAATCGTGTTCAGCTGCTGATTGGCACGAAGTCCTGTTAATGCGAGAGAGTGTTAGAAAACCCCTTTATTCAAGGAACTTCACGATGTTAATTGGCCGAGACGCGTGGCTTACCCTGGTGTTGCTTGGTGGGTTGATGGGATCCAGCTTGTTGGATCAACAGCTACAGGCTGGTGACTGGCCACAGATCCTGGGTCCGACTCGCAATGGTCAGGCGGTCCAGGAGAAACTCGATCCTGCTCTCTTCAAGAGTAGTCCGCGCGTGAACTGGCAACATGACCTGGGAGCCGGGTTTGCCGGTCCGGCAGTGGTTGGTGATCGCGTGATTGTATTTCATCGGCAACGCGACCAGGAACTGGTCGAGTGCCTGTCCGCGGCCACGGGTAAAGTCCAATGGAAAACCGGTTTCGAGGCGAGTTACCAGGGCGGTTTCAACCCAGATGATGGACCACGATGTGTGCCAGTGATCGATGCTGGCCGGGTCTACCTGTTTGGAGCGAACGGTGATCTGCATTGCCTTGATTTGAAAACGGGAAAGAAATACTGGTCGCGTGATGCTTACGGGGATTTTGCTGGCCAGGATGGTTACTTTGGAGCCGGTAGTACGCCGTTGATTGCAGCGGGGAAAGTCATCGTGAACGTCGGCGGTCGTGGAGATGCGGGCCTGGTCGCCTTTAACCTGACCGATGGAAAAACGGCCTGGAAGACAGGTCGCGAGGCAGCCAGTTACTCGGCTCCCACACTGGCGACCCTGGGCGACCGCCAGGCGGCGATCTTTGTGACGCGACTCAATACCGTGGCGGTTGATCCGAAAACCGGCAAGGAATTTTTTCGTTTTCCCTTTGGCAAGCAGGGGCCCACGGTCAACGCGTCGACTCCGCTGGTTTTTGATAACCACCTTTTCGTAACGGCAAGCTATGGGATTGGCGCGAGTTTTCGCAAGATTTCCCTGGCGGGAGCACAGCCAGTCTGGGAAAACGACAACGTGATGTCCAGCCAGTATTCCACCTGCGTCTATCAGGGTGGGTACCTTTACGGGGCTCACGGTCGCGAGGACGTGGGCGGAGCTGAGTTACGTTGCGTCAAGGCTTCCACCGGCAAGGTCATGTGGTCCGAACCCAATACCGGGGTTACCCATGCAATCCTGGCTGGAGAACACCTGTTGTTGCTTAATACCCGAGGCCAACTCACCCTGGCAACAGTTTCCCCGGAAAAGTTTCGCAAGATCCAGCAGCACCAGGTGGCGCGAGGTACAACCCGGGCCTTGCCGGCCCTGGCCAACGGCCGTTTCTATTTTCGAACCAGTGATGGGAGCCGAGGAAAGCTGACCTGCCTGCAGGTCGGGGCCACGACAAAAACGCCTTAACCAGCGACCAGGCTTTGACGTTCGAAACCTATCTTGGCCAGCGCATCGTAGACTTCCTCGAGCGTTTTCTCACCAAAGTTCGAGATGTCCAGCAGATCTGCGGGGGTGCAGTTGAGCAGGTCACGGACCGTGAAGATTCCTCGCTCCTCGAGGCAGTTGGTCGTCCTGACACTCAGGCCGATTTCTGCGGTGCTCATCCCCAATCGCTCTTGCATGAGACGATTGTTCTCTCCGGTAGTACTTAAACGAATCCGAGTGCCCATGGTATCCCTCCCTGGCTGAAATGTGCTGGTAATCTTGAAACGATCATATCCTCGATCGCGGATTTCGTGACAGCAAGTATAGCGAAAGTGGTTCCGATTCGTCATCGA
>JAZADA010000395.1:0-2439 GCA_036124135.1 Planctomycetota bacterium
CTTGGGAAGCTAAACATTACTGGTCCGATGATGCTCCGGGGGCAGTTGCAGATGGCCCAGGCCCCCGAAAAGGATCGGGAGTTGAATGCCCAGTGGGATATGAATGTTGAGGTTGCCGGTGCGACGATCCAGAGCGGGGTGCAACTGGATCACATTCATGGTGGAGTACGAATGTTTGGTCTCTATGACCAGGACGGTTTCCGCAGTCGTGGAGAACTGGATGTGGACTCGTTGTATTTTCGCAAGGAGCAACTCACGCATTTGCAAGGACCATTTTGGATTGACTCGCGACAGGTGCTCTTTGGTGCCTGGTCGCAGCAGCAGGACAAGTTGAAAAAGCCCCGCAACCTGACAGCTAAAACCCTGGGCGGGCGCATCGTAATTGACGCTCAGTTAATTACCGGCGACAACGCAAGGTTTCTCCTGCAGGCTGCGCTGCAACAGGGTGACCTGGCCTATATTCTTAACCAACGAGGTGTGAACGCGAAGGTTTCCGGTAAGGCGGATGCCACGTTGCAGTTGCAGGGAACCACTGCCGGAATTCACACCTGGACGGGGCGAGGTGCTATTCGGTTAAGAAATGCCGATATCTATGAAGTGCCGTTGATGGTTGCCTTGTTGAGCCTGGTGAGTGTGCGGCCACCAGATACCACGGCCTTTACGTCCAGTGATATTAATTACCGGATCCAGTCAGATCGTGTTTACATGGATCGAATCCAGTTCAATGGAGATGCGATCAGCCTGGAAGGAAATGGTTGGTTGGATTTTGACAATAAGATCAACCTGAGTTTCTACACGCTGGTGGGGCGCAATGATTTGCGTATTCCTATCATTAGTTCCGTGCTGGCAGAGGCCAGCCGTAACCTGCTTAAGATCCAGGTGGTTGGTACGCTGGATAAACCCAAGATCAATGGTAGTGCGTTCCCTGAACTGGATGAAACCATGCAGAATATTCTCGATGATTTGAATCGTCCGCGCGTGGAGTTGATTGAACGTTTGCCACGGACGGGAGGTGGTGACTAATGGTGGATCCCATACGGATTAGTGCGTCTGCTAATACGGCCATGCAGGGTCCGCGGGCACTGGGGCCGCCAGATTCTGAGCAGCAGGCCAGGCAGATCCGGGAAGCCGACCAGCTCCAGTTGTCAGCTGAATCCGAGCAGGTTGCCGAGCTCCAGTCGGGACGGGATGTTACCGAGAGCCAGGGCCAGCGATCGTCGAACGGCACCAAGCAACAACAGCCTAAAAAGATGGCTGGGAACGATATGCCTGTATCGACACCAGGCCGTGTGCGGGATGCAGGAAAACAGCTGGACGTTCAAGGATAGGCACCTTATAAAGACCCCCGGCTTAGGAAGCGAGGATTTAAAACCAGATGCGATTTACCAAGATGCACGGCGCTGGAAACGATTATGTCTACCTGGACTGTTTTACAGAATCGGTCCCCGCGGACCTGCCCGGGTTGGCCAGGGAAATTTCGCATCGTCATTTTGGCGTGGGTGCTGATGGACTGATTTTGATCCATCGTTCGGAATGTGCAGATGCACGCATGCAAATGTTTAATGCGGATGGTTCGGAAGCGGAAATGTGTGGGAATGGTATTCGCTGTGTTGCCAAGTATGTTTTTGATCATGGCCATTGCCAGGGGGATCAGTTGCGGATTGAAACGGAGGCAGGCGTGTTGTCTGTCCAGCTGGTGGTGGCAAACGAACGGGTGGAACAGGTCCGAGTAGACATGGGGCAACCGATCCTGGACGGTGAGGAAATCCCGACAACCTGGACCGGCTCGCCTGTTGTAAACCAATCATTGTCCGTGGCGGGACATGATCTCGAGGTGACCTGCGTTTCGATGGGAAATCCTCATTGTGTTGTTTTTGTTGAACAATTGACGGATGAACTCGTGTTGCAGGTGGGGCCCCAGATCGAGCAGGCAGCCCAGTTCCCTGCCCGGGTGAACGTCGAGTTTGTCGAGGTGCTTTCCAGCACCGAGGTCAGGCAACGTACCTGGGAACGTGGTTCTGGAGAAACGTGGGCCTGCGGTACCGGCGCCTGTGCCGTATGCGTGGCCGGTGTCTTAACCGGGAAAACAGAACGTCAAATCCTGAATCACTTGCTCGGTGGTGACCTGCAGTTGCATTGGGCAGAGGAAGATCAGCATGTTTACATGACCGGGCCGGCTACCGAGGTGTTTCAGGGTGAATGGCCCTTGGCGTGAAATGAATAATGACAGTGTGAAATAATGGCCAGGATATTTAAAAATCGTAAATGGTTGGCAAAGACAGGTGGCTTGATGGCCTCGGTCTTGATGCGTGGTTGGATGCGAACCATGGATGCCCAGATCGCTTTCTATGATCCCTTGCTGGACCCGGCTCATCCTGATCACGCTGAACCATGTATTTACCTGTTCTGGCATGAACGGATTTGGATCAATAGCTGATG